>CADBNO010000032.1 GCA_902796105.1 uncultured Lachnospiraceae bacterium
AAAGGTCACATCATCGGCACCGTAAATCTCGCAGGCTACTTTCTTTATCTTCTCCTTAAGGCTTAATGCATCATCGTACAGAACATGGAAATGACTTTCCTTTTGTTCCAATGTATCCAACACTTTCTGTGCCAGTTCGATCCCGCCTTCTCCGCCTTTTTCCCACACTTTGGAAAGCGCAAACGCACAGTCCCTGTCCTCACACATTTTCTGTACCATAGCGGTTTCTGCCTCTGTATCCGTAACAAACGAATTTAATGTCACCACAACCGGCACATCATATTTTTGGAGATTCTCAATATGTTTCTCCAGATTAGCCATTCCCTTGCGCAGAGCATCCAGATTTTCAATGTTCAGATCCTCTTTAGCCACACCACCGTTATATTTCAAGGCTCGAACGGTTGCCACCAGAACAACTGCATCCGGTTTTAAACCGGCCATCCGGCATTTAATATCAAAAAACTTCTCTGCGCCGAGATCTGCGCCAAACCCGGCTTCAGTAATGCAATAATCTGCCATTTTCAAAGCGGCTTTGGTAGCCCGGACAGAATTGCAGCCGTGGGCAATATTGGCAAAGGGACCCCCGTGCACAAGCGCAGGCGTATGCTCCAGTGTCTGGATCAGATTCGGTTTCATCGCATCCTTCAAAAGCGCAGCCATCGCTCCCACTGCCTTAAGGTCACCGGCAGTCACAGGTTCTCCGGCAAAAGTATAGGCAACCACGATCCGCGCAAGGCGCTCTTTCAGATCCTTCATATCATCAGCCAGACACAGGATGGCCATGATCTCACTGGCCACTGTAATGATAAAATGATCTTCTCTGACAAAGCCGTCCGTCTTGCCGCCCATGCCGATCACAATGTTGCGCAATGCTCTGTCATTCATATCCTCGCATCGCTTCCACACAATCTGTCTGGTATCGATCCCAAGTTCATTTCCCTGATGAATATGGTTATCCAATATGGCAGCAAGCAAATTATTGGCGGCTGTGATCGCGTGAAAATCACCGGTAAAATGCAGATTCAGTTCCTCCATCGGCACCACCTGTGCATATCCGCCGCCCGCAGCGCCGCCTTTCATACCGAAGCAGGGACCTAAGGACGGCTCGCGCAATGCGATGACCGCTTTTTTGTCAAGCCTGCCGAAAGCCTCCCCCAGCCCGACCGTTGTGGTCGTTTTCCCCTCACCAGCCGGCGTAGGATTGATAGCCGTCACGAGGATCAATTTGCCGTCCGGCTTCCCGTTCAGCTGTTTCAAGTAGCTGTCAGACAACTTTGCTTTATATCTGCCATATAATTCCAGATCTTCCTGCGGAATATTCAATCCGGCAGCAATCTCCGTGATCGGCAGCAATTTTGCTTCCTGTGCAATCTCTATATCTGATTTCATTTAGATTTCCTCCAAAAGCTGTTCAAATTGCTCCATACTCATCAATACTTTACGGGGCTTAGTCCCCTCTTCTTCACCGACGACGCCGTACTCACAAAGCTGATCCATGATCCTGGCCGCACGGTTAAATCCAATCTTTAAAACTCTCTGCAGCATGCCGATAGATGCCTTGTCCTTGTCGATAATAAAGCGTGCCGCTTCCTCAAAATATTCATCTCTGCCGTTATCTCCGCCGGAAGAAGCCCCTCCGGATGCCGCGCCGCCCGCCTGAGAAGAACCAAGATTTTTAATCTTCTCTTCAATATCCTCAGCATAGGTATTGCCTATCATCTGATTCTTTAAGAAGTCAACCACATCCGAAACTTCTTTGTCAGACACAAACGCTCCCTGGATACGGGCCGGTTTGGAATAGCCCTGCGGATAAAACAGCATGTCACCTTTTCCGAGCAGTTTCTCAGCGCCGACCATATCCAGAATAGTCCGGGAATCCACGCCGCTGGAAACCGCAAACGCCACACGGCTCGGCATATTTGCCTTGATCAGACCGGTGATGACATCCACACTCGGTCTCTGCGTCGCTATGATCAAATGGATCCCGCAGGCTCTTGCCAGCTGTGCCAGACGGCAGATGGATTCCTCCACCTCACCCGGACATACCATCATCAGATCTGCCAGCTCGTCCACAATGATCACAATCTGCGGCAGTTTCTCCGGAACATCTTCCTCTCCGTTTTCCCGCAGAGTTTCGAGCTTCTGATTATATCCTTTCAGGTCACGCACATTATAATCCGCAAACTTACGATACCGGTCTTCCATCTCGGACACTGCCCAGTGCAACGCCGCGGATGCCTTCTTCGGATCCGTCACTACCGGGATCAGCAGATGGGGAATACCATTATATACCGACAATTCCACCACCTTGGGATCGACCATGATCAGCTTCACATCGCTCGGATTCGCTTTATACAGGATACTCATGATCAGGGTATTGATACACACGGATTTACCGGAACCGGTTGATCCGGCGATCAGCATATGCGGCATCTTTGCGATATCCGCCACAACCGTTTTTCCGGCAATATCCTTTCCCACTGCAAACGCAATATTGGACGGGAATTCTTTGAATTCTTTGCTCTCCAACAGATCACGCAGGGAAACCATCATATTCTCTTTGTTCGGCACTTCAATCCCGATAGCCGCTTTGCCGGGTATCGGCGCCTCTATACGAATGTCTGTCGCTGCCAGATTTAACTTAATATCGTCTGACAGACCGACGATCTTGGATACCTTCACACCCTGTTCCGGCTGCAGTTCATACCGGGTAACGCTCGGGCCCTGACTGATCTCCGTAATGGTAACCTTCACCCCGAATGTGTTCAGTGTCTGCTGCAGACGCATCGCCGTTTCCTTTAATTCCTCAGCGGAATCTCCCTTACCGGTCTCGCCTTTCTGAAGGCAGGAGATCGGAGGAAACATATATTTCTTGGGCGCCTTCTTTTCCGCGTTCTTCATGTCCTTCTGCATCTGCTTCTCGACAGGAGACATGGTGTCCGGCGCCGGAACAACAACTTCAGGCTTTGCATAACCGGCAGCCCCGGCAGGACTGTCTGCACGTCGGTCTTCCACGCCATCTTTATGTACCCGGATCTTCTCTGCTTCATGCGTAAGCATAGGCTGCGCCGGACGCACCTCGTGCACCGGTTGTTCTTCCCGCCCGGCTGGCCTGTACTGCGCTGTCCCGACCGATATATTCTGCTGAACCGGCTCTCTTGCAGGCTCTGTCTTTTCCGGTCTGTACGGTACAGCCGCCACGGTTTGTTCCGCCGCAGGTCTCGGCTGATAAATCGCCTCCTCGGCAACAGTTTCCGTCTCTTCTTCCCTGTCATCTACCAGATTAACCGCATGCGCCGTACGGATCCTCATCTGCTCCGTTTCCGTCGCATCACCCTGATAAGTAATTTCGTGTATATCACCCTTGTGAATGGAATCATCGGTTTTCAATGCGGTATCTGCCGTAACCCCCGCAACCTTTTTCTCCATACGCAATATCTTCTCATTTTCCAGCTCTTCCGCTCGCAGCCTGCGCTCTTCTTCCCGCTCTGCCCGCAATCTTTCCTGCTCTTCCTTGCGCTGTCTTGCTTCCTCTCTGCGCTTTTCAGCCGCTTCTCTTCTGCCCTCGGCTTCCTCCCTGCGTCGCTCTTGGGCCTCTTCACGGCGTCTGTTTGCCTCTTCACGACGTCTTGCTGCAATTTCTCTCGCCTCTTCTCTGCGCTCGGCATCCTCCAGGCGTCTCTCCGGATCGCCCACGGATAACTCCCGGATCCGTTCCTTCCCCTCGCGCATACTGTCAAGGAACGATCTCTCCGTCAGCAGAATGATACTGATCACAGTACACAGCAGAACGATCAGGATCGTACCCACCATTTCCAGATTATGATACAGCAGATATGTCAGACTCCCCGCAAATATACCGCCGCCGCATTTCCCTGCTTTACAGCTCTCATAGATCACCTTTACATCATAACTATCCATGGCGCGGACCGGGCCTGCGATCAGTTCACAGACCGCCCCCACCATCAGATAAAGCACAACACCCGCAATGAGTTTGCGCAATGCCGTCGGATTGCCTTCGTTGGCAAACCAGAAGGATACCGCCAAAAAGATCAATATAGGGGTTACATAGGCCAAAAAGCCGAACAGGCCAAACATAAAATCACGAATGCCGTTACCGACCGGCCCAATGATCCCGAAATTACAGAAAAATAAAAACAACATCGCCACACAGAGCACGATCATCCCGATTTCATGAAAAAGCTCCTTGTCCTGTTCCAATTGCACCTGATCGATCTTTCTGGATCCTGCTTTCTTTCTGGTCCTGCTGTTTGTCTTTGTACTGCGCGTAGATCTATTTGTTGAAGAAGCCATCTTGCTTCATACCTCTTTTCATAACTTCCTGTCTCTCAGGATGACAAGTCTGTTTTACAGACTCATAACCCTGCGTCACATTATACCATTTTTTTCCCATTCATGTCAATTAAGTGATGCAGTTTCCGGATGGCCTTATCAATACCGCCGACCTCATCGATGATTCCCTGTTTCACAGCCTCTTCTCCCACGAGTATTGTGCCTACATCTTTTGTCAGCACGCCCGTTTCCATCATCAGCTTCTCCAACTGTCGTCTCTCGATCCGGCAGTGTCTGCAGACAAACCCCGTGATCCGGTCCTGGATAAGCTTGAAATAATCAAAGGTCTGCGGCACGCCGATCACCATTCCGTTCATTCTCACCGGATGGATCACCATCGTACCGGTGGGAACGATAAAGGAATAGTCTGTGCTTACCGCTATGGGAACGCCTATGGAATGGCTTCCGCCCAGAACCAGAGACACTGTCGGCTTACTCAGGGACGAAAGCATTTCCGCTATGGCAAGTCCGGCTTCCACATCCCCGCCCATTGTATTTAAGATCACCAATACCCCCTGGATCTCGTTGCTGTCCTCTATCGCGGCAAGTCTGGGCAACACATGCTCATACTTTGTGGTTTTGGAATCCCCGGACAGATTATCATGTCCTTCTATCTCGCCGATTATGGACAGCAAATGAATATCCTGATGTTTTTCATTGTCCTGCAGGGTTAGCTGCCCCAGTTTTTCGATCCGCTCATCCTGTTGTTTTTCCTTATCCAATTCTGAATCTTCTTTGATTTCCTTTTGCTCTGACATAATGAAACACTCCTCCCGCCATGACCAGGGTAAGAAACAGGGTAAAAAAAACTGTGTCTGCTGTTAAGACACAGTTTTTTGACCTCATTGACAGTATGCTTCATTTTGCCGAAACTATCCATGATCCGCCCGAAAATTTAAGGGATGTCGAAATCGTCATCCTCCGCGACCTCATAATCATAATCCATGGCTTTATGGGCACGTTTTTTCGGCACAGGAAGCGGATTTTCAATATATTGGGATTGCATGTCTTTGTCCTCCCGGTCTGTTTCCCTCTGCTCCTCTTTCCGCTCCAAGTCCTTCACCTCCGACTCTCCTGCCTGCTCAATCTGCTGCAGGTCAAATTCCTCTCCGCCTTCCCCATGTTTCATATGAGGATAACGCCTGCGATACAATCCCAGCCGCACATCTTCTATACAGCATCCCGCCATGCCGGCACCGAACAGATATAATAAAGCATACGCATTAAAGGCTTCCGCTTTCGCCATTCCGAAGCATAAAGAAAAATACAAAACCATAGCACTGAAAAACCAGACGCCCTTTATCCGGATCCTGCGGCTAAGCCAGAAGCTATAGATTCCCAAAGCCAGCAACACCGCCATCAGCAGCATATCCCAATAGCCTTCCGCAAAATTTCTCATGATCGGCAGCAAAAATTTCACCGGCCGATACAATCCCCACTGCGATTTTACTGAAAGCACCAATGTTCCGCTTTTCCGTGCACGGATCCCATGACATAACAAATAGGTCAGAACGGCCGCAGCCAGACAGATTCCCGACGCCGCAAGCGGCTCCGTGTAATTGTCTTTTTTTTTTTTTTTTTTTAAAAACGTGCCGCCCAAAAACAGCAGCAGGGTGATCCCGGCCAGCTCCAGATAACAGGTAAACCCGATCAAATACCCGGTGATCAGATAAAAACCGATTGCCAGAACCTTATTTTCGCTCTTCATATCAGCGATTCCGGAAATGCACCACAAAGCCAGACCGTAAAAGATCATCACCAGAAGAAATGCTGATGGTCTGCAGGTCTCCCGGAGCATATATGGCCCGAACCCCAAGAATACCAATACAGTAACAGCCACTGTGTCGCCGGCATTTTTCTTCACGCCGAAATACAGACTAAGCGCAGCTAATACCAGCAGGATAAGCTGCAGGATCACCACCGTCTCGGGCTTATTGCCTAACAGAAAAAAGCAAAAACGCATCAGATACAGATAAAGCTCACGTCCGCGATGGAAGATCTCGGGAAGCTCTCCATCCGGATCAACCTGTGCCAATGCGCAATCCGGCGACGAAAGGATATTCCATGGCGGATCATACAGAGAGCCTTTTGCCCGCACCCATACCATCAGTGCTAACAGCACCAACAATACGATCACAGGAAGCCTCTCCGAAAACACACGCATCCGATCACTGTTTTGCTGAAATTTATACTGCCTGCCCATCCCTGACGGGATATTGTTCTTTACCGGTTTCACATAACCGGTCAGCAAGAGCATTCCTCCCATGACAGCCAGAATAAGCGCTCCCATGATCAGACCGGTCTCCGCATTTTTTCCCATTGCCGCACTCAGATTCATGGAAACCAAAAACAGAAAGCAGCCCGACACCAGCGCATACAGAACCCATATAACAATTGCCGGTAAACTATTCTTCTTCATCCTGAAAACCTTTGTTATCCTTCAATGGCCTGCTTCAGATCAGCAATAATGTCATCAACATGCTCGATCCCTACCGAAAGACGGATCAGATCCGGAGCTACACCTGCCTCCCTAAGCTGTTCATCGTTCATCTGTCTGTGTGTGTGGCTCGCCGGATGGAGCACACAGGTTCTTGCATCGGCAACATGCGTTACGATCGCGGCAAGCTTCAGCTTATCCATCATTTCCTCCGCTGCCTTTCTTCCGCCTTTCAAGCCAAAAGAGATCACGCCGCAGGTTCCCTTGGGCATATATTTCTGCGCCAGCTCATAATACCGATTGCCGGGCAGTCCCGGATAATTCACCCAGGCTACTTTTTCATGTTTCTCCAAAAATTCCGCCACCGCCTGTGCATTCGCACAATGTCTTTCCATCCGGAGCGGCAGAGTCTCCAGACCGACATTTAACAGAAAAGCGTTCTGCGGAGCCTGAATAGATCCCAGATCCCGCATCAGCTGAGCTGTCGCCTTCGTGATATAAGCAGCTTTTCCAAACTTTTGGGTATAGGTCACCCCGTGATAGGATTCATCCGGTGTGGTGAGTCCGGGAAACTTATCTGCATACTTCTCCCAGTCAAAATTACCGGAATCCACAATAGCACCCCCCACACACATGGCATGTCCGTCCATGTACTTCGTGGTGGAATGCGTAACAATATCTGCTCCCCACTCAAAAGGATTACAATTGATCGGCGTAGCAAATGTGTTGTCCACAATGAGAGGAACGCCATGTTCATGTGCCAGGCGGGCAAACTTTTCGATATCCAGTACCACAAGAGCGGGATTGGCGATCGTCTCTGCCAATACACACCTGGTATTGTCCCGGAAAGCCTTGGTCAGTTCTTCCTCCGGCAGATCAGGATCCACTACTGTCGTCTCAATCCCCATCTTTTTCATGGTCACCGTCAAAAGGTTGAACGTTCCGCCGTAAACAGTGGATGACATCACCACATGATCGCCGGCCTCACAAATATTAAATACGGCATAGTAGTTAGCGGCCTGACCCGAACTGGTCAGCATAGCTGCAACGCCGCCCTCCAGTTCGCAGATCTTCTGAGCCACAAAATCATTAGTAGGATTCTGGAGTCTGGTATAAAAATATCCGCTCTCCTCCAGATCGAACAATCTTCCCATCTGCTCGGATGTGTCATATTTATAAGTCGTACTCTGTATGATCGGTAAAACTCTGGGTTGTCCGTTCGTAGGCTGCCAGCCTGCCTGAACACATAAGGTTTCTTTCTTATAATTTGAATTCTGCGCCATAATTACATCCTCCTTGCCGTACTGTATTTATCCGGCGTTTTTTCGTTTCACAGCAAACACCACCCTGCTCAGGTGGTGCCTGTATCCGTTCTATGCAGATCACTCATCCCAGTTGTGATATACCGCCTGCACATCATCATCCTCATCCAGCATATCCAACGTTCTCTGCAGATTTTTGACAGCTGTCTCATCTGTCAGTTCCACATAATTCTGAGGGATCATGGTGACCTCAGCACTCAGCATGGGAATCTGTGCATCCTCGAGTGCCTTCCGCACTTCCTCAAATGCGTCCGGGTCTGTCAGGATCTCATAGCTGTCCTCCTCTTCGGCAAAATCCTCCGCGCCGGCGTCCAACGCCTGCATCATCAGGTCATCCGCCTCAAGATCACACTCTTCCTTGTCGATGATGATCTGTCCTTTTTTGTCAAACATAAAGGACACGCAGCCGGGTGTTCCGATATTTCCCTGTCCCTTGGTGAATGCGCTCCTCACATTTGCCGCCGTACGATTCTTATTGTCTGTCAGAGCATCCACAATGATCGCAATTCCGCTAGGACCGTATCCCTCATATGTAACATATTCGTAATTCACGTTTCCCACATCACCGGCAGCTTTCTTGATACCGCGCTCGATAGTGTCATTAGGCATATTGTTTGCCTTTGCCTTTGCGATAACGGTTGCCAGTTTGAAATTATTATTCGGATCAGGTCCGCCTTCTTTTACCGCCACAGCGATCTCACGCCCGATGATCGTAAAGATCTTGCCCTTCGCCGCATCGTTTTTTTCCTTCTTATGCTTAATGTTCGCAAATTTTGAATGTCCTGACATCTTTATTCTCCTTTATCTTTTCCTGTGATCCGCCCGCTTTTATCCGGGTTCTCTCCTGTTCACGCTGCTCTTATGTTTTCGCAGCGCGACAGATAATATTTGATTATACCACTTTATGTAAATTTCATCAAGCATCTGTTTGCGCAATTTCTGCAGCATCAGGAAGCTTGGCCACCAGCACGCTCTGTACCATCTTGTTTTCCACAGAAAGGATTTTAAAACGATATCCCTTGTAATCCACCGCAAACTGCTCTCCCTCTTCCGGAATATGATCCATACGTCTGATCATAAATCCGTTCAACGTCTCCACTTCCTCTTCGTCAAACACGATCCCAAACCGCTCTGTGAGATCCTCCAGCGGGGTTTTTCCTTCGATGACGTACTCATCGTTGCCTTTTTCCTCGATATACTCCGTATCTTCGTCATACTCATCCATAATATTGCCGACGATCTCTTCCAGAATATCTTCCATTGCCACCAGCCCGTCCATTTGGCCGTATTCATCCACAACAATAGCCATCTGAAGCTTTTGGGACTGCATTTCCTCAAAAAGCTCATCAATATTCTTCGTCTGTGGTACAAAAAAAGCCTCCCGCAGCAGACCATCCAGTTCTTTGATACGGCCGTCGACCGAGGTATCTTTCCGATGATAACGCATGGCATCCTTCAAATGCAGAATACCGATGATATGGTCCAGATTTTCTTCATAAACCGGATATCTGCTGTTCGTGCCCGCAAGCATAAAATCAATCGCTTCCTTGAGACGCATATCACCGTCAATAGCAACCACATTGCTCCTGTGCGTCATAATATCCTGCGCCTGTTTGTCGCCGTACGCAAAAATATTATTGATCATCTCTGCTTCATTGTCCTCGATGACACCCTGCTCAAATCCCTCCTGGACCATATTGATGATCTCTTTTTCCGTCACATCATTCTCATCGTTTTTATCGCGCACGCCAAACAAATACAGCAATCCGCGCACCGTGGCATCCACTGTCACCGTGATCGGACGAAATACTGTTTTCACAACGATCGCTATATCAAGTCCTGCATACGCTATTTTTTCCGCATGTCTGGCGCCGATCTTCTTAGGCAGCAGGATGCCGAAGGTCAAAAACAGATACAGCAGAAGCAATGCAGCCCCCACTGCCAATCCCATGCCACGGTTTGTCTGAACATATCTGAGATACAACGCACCAGCCGCCATATCCATAAATGTGGTGATCAGCTGAACCGTCCCCACATAACTCTCCTGTCGGTTAACAAGCTGAAGCAGCCGGATGCTTTGCGGCACCTTCTCCTTCTCTGCCTTTGTCTCCAACTCTATCCTATCCAGATTTTGCAATGCGGAACTGTATCCGTATACCAGAATATCCAGAAATAACAGTCCCGCGATCATACTGACTATCGGTCCGGCCTCATCCATCCGCTTCACTTCTCCTTTTGTATTTTTATCATCATATACCCACCATGGTTCATCCGTCAAGAACAGGCGTCTTTTCCTATGTATCCAGTTCCAGGCTGATCATCAGCGCATGATTGACACGCAGCATTACCTCCCGGTCCAAATGACACACTTTGTCCTTGAGCCTTTTTTTATCAATTGTCCTGAGTTGTTCCAGCAATACGACCGAGTCTTTATCCATATCATACCTGTCCGCCCGAAGTTCGATATGTGTGGGCAGTTTCGCCTTATTCATCTTTGAAGTGATCGCAGCGCAGATCACAGTAGGGCTGTGTCGATTTCCCACATCATTCTGTATGATCAGAACCGGTCTGATCCCTCCCTGTTCCGACCCCACCACCGGTCTGAGATCTGCATAATATACATCACCACGTTTCATCAAAATCCTGTTTCCTCCACTTCTCCCCTAAGGGTTTGAAAATAGTATTACCTGATTTTCGGGAGGTATTCCATTATTTTTCGCGATCCTGTTATCCTTCAAAGCGGCACACACCCATCTCCTGTACCGCCATGATCTTTTGCTTCTGTACAAACACTCTGGGCAGCCGTTTAGACAGATCACAGGCAAGTTCATAATTGAATCTGCCGGAAAGTGCCCCCAGCTTTTCCATCGTGATCTCCTCCTCGCCGTCCCTGCCGATCAGCGTCACCTGATCTCCGACCGTCACACCCGGGATCAAAGTCACATCTACCATAAACTGATCCATGCAAACGCGTCCCAGGATCGGTGCTTTCTGCCCGTGGATCAACACATATCCCTTGCCCCCGGACAGAGATCTGGGATAACCGTCCCCGTAGCCCAAAGGGATCGTGGCCACACACATTTCCTCCTTTGCCGTAAACGTGCCGCCGTAGCTTACACTTTGTCCCGGGTGGAGATCTTTCACATAAACCACATGACTGTATAACGACAGCACCGGTTTCAGATAGCTGTTCTCCCCCGGCACTTCCGGCGACGGATGAAGACCATACAACGTGATCCCGGCACGGGATGCATCCAGATCACTCTCCGGCAGCTCCAGAATTCCCGCACTGTTCGCGCAGTGCCTGATGGGGATCCGCAATCCCAGTTCCTTCTCTATCCGGTCAATAAACCGCAGAAACAGCTGAAGCTGCTTTACGGCATACTGTTTATCCCGTTCATCCGCACGTGCAAAATGGGTGAAGATCCCTTCGATTTCCAGGCTTCCATCCTGTGTATAAGCCATCAGCTCCCGGACAAAAGCAATACCGGAATCATCCGGCAGTATCCCGATACGCCCCATTCCCGTATCCACTTTAATATGTACTTTTATGGGCTTGCCGGTTTGCCGGGCCGCCTTTGCAAGTCCCTCCGCCATCTGCAGCTGAAAAACAGCCGGTCTGATCTGTTCTTCCGCCATACGTTCATAGGCATAAGGAAATGTATACCCCAGTATAAGGATCGGTTTTTTCATGCCGTATTCTCTTAAAATATATGCTTCCTCCGGTGCAGCGACCGCATACCCCCACACATAATCTTCCTTTTCCAGACAGGCTGCGATCGGAACACTGCCATGCCCGTATCCATCCGTCTTTATCACACCGATCATTTTGGTCGTAGCTTTCAGTCCCTTATGCATCTGGCGCATATTATAAAGCATTGCATCCAGATCGACCCGCGCATACCCTCTGGCATATCGCTCTAATTCCTCTTTCTCAGCCATTCCGTCATCCCTCTTCCTTTTACTTTGATTCTCTGACAGTATCCCGTATCGCAATGGAAACCGCGTCCGCTATATCTCCCGCCATACAGCCGTGCACTCCTTTTTGCGCTGCCACAAGATCACCGGCTGCCGCATGGAGATAAACCCCAAGACAGGCTATATAAAACGCATCCTCCAAAGACTTATTCTGTGCCATCAGACCGCCCAGCACACCGGCCAGCACATCGCCGCTCCCCGCTGTTGCCATGCCGCTATTGCCATATATATTCATACATACCGTCTTATTCTCCGCACAGACATAAGTCCTGGCATCTTTCCCTACAACAACACACTGCAGCTGGCTTGCAAGCTTCATGCAATGCTCCCAGGTCTGTTTTTTCAGTTCCTCGACCTGCCTATCCGCAAGTCTTGCCAGCTCTCCCATATGCGGCGTCAAGATACACAAGCCTTCGCGCTTTGCCAGTTGTTTTTTCAGATTTTCGTACCGCACCAGAAGATTCAATCCGTCCGCATCCACAACCAAAGGCTTTTCCGGCGTACGGATGACCTTCTGCATACATTCGGCTGCGGTATCCGACTGTGAGATCCCGGGGCCGATCACCAATACATCTGCCCAATAGATTCCCGCATTTAATTCCTCGTAAGTGCTAAACAAAGCTTCCGGCAAGGCACTCTGTATGATCTGGCGATTGCTCTCATCCGTCACGACCCTGACCATGCCGGCACCGGACCGGTACGCCGCGCGCGCTGCCAGGATCGCCGCACCGGCCATGCCTTTGCAGCCGGCAATGACCAGAACTTTACCGAACGTCCCCTTATTCCCGTCAGCCTGACGTTTCGGCAGCAGATTGGGAATATCCTCCGCATCGAGACAGAACATCCCGGGCGTCTGTCCGCAAAAAGCTTTATCCGTGATACCGATATCCGCCAAAGTGATCCTGCCTGCGTGATCGTTTCCCGGGAACAAATACAGCCCTCGCTTTTCAAAGCCGAATGTGACGGTCTCGTCCGCTCGCACTGCACACCCCAAAACAGCTCCCGTGTCACTGCAGATCCCGCTGGGAATATCCAGCGATATCTTATAGCCGTCCAGCACCCCAAAGGTATCCACCGCCTCCGCAAATTCTCCTGTGATCTCTCTGGATAATCCTACACCAAACAGGGCGTCAACCAAAACCGTATAGTGCTCTTTCTGCGGCCCCTCACAAAAACGGACCGGATAGTATTCCAATATATGCCTTTGCTTTGTCCATTGTGCCGATGCTTTAGACGTTTCTCCCACACACCAGATGCTCACGTCAATCCCTTCCTCGCACAAAAGCCTGGCAAGCGCCAGCCCGTCGCCACCATTGTTGCCCACCCCTGCCAGAATCAACACATCCGGCACAGGCCTGCCTTTTGGGTGCAGATCATACCCGCTTTCCTTTAACCAATGTAAAATGCGGTCTCTCGCTGCAAGCGAAGCCCTCTCCATCAGAACCATCCCCGGAATTCCGAGTATCTCAGAGGTATTCCTATCCATACGCTGCATTTCTTCTGCATTGACAAGATATCTCAATCTTAATCTCTCCTTCCAAATCCGCGCAAGCTGAAAATGTACAAAATGCCGGACGATCCGGTAAAACCCGTGTGGTCCGACATTTGTGTCTGTTTACAGTTCGACGCTCCCTCTACCCCTGCTCTCCGACATGTTCCTGTGAAATCCTATCTCCTGCCGGTCTGGGATGCTGCTTTTCCGGATCATAGGCCAGATCAAACAGATCCATGACCTCAGCTCCGAAAATATCATTCATGTAGGCATAAATCTCATGATTTTTCTGTTCCATCTCCTGTTTCCGGATCAGATTCTTTTTCAATTCGATCCGTACCTGCGTCACCCAATCGCCAATGGCATTGATCTGCTCTGTATTCTCCTGAAGGGTATCGTAACAGTACTCCATTGTGAGCAGCATCAGCTTTTGATTGAGCTGATCGATCTCCCGCGGCAGATCGATCAGTTCTTCCTGGTAACTCTCTAGTTTCTGATTGCACTCCTCGATCAGCCTTTTATGGTCATCGATGTCCTTGAGCAGCTTCTTATCTCTGGTCTGCTCGACCTCATCCACCATAGGAACGATCTCGTTCATCAGCTTCTTCTTCAGCTTTTTGATGTCCTTCGCCTCTGTCGTCAGCTTACCCTGTCGTTTGAGCAGCTCGTTCAGCTGCGCTTCCAGATCCTTCGCCGCCTCTCTGCCCAGTTCGTTCAACAATCGATACCATTTATTATCCAGGGTGAGGATCGGTACCTTTTTCCCGGTCAGAGCCCCGGCAAAAAGATCATGCTTGTTTTTCCCTGCCATAATGCCTCCCATCCGGATCGACATTTTATGTTATCCTACAGATCCTTCTCTGTTTTCCTTCTGTTAATATTATAGGAAAGCTTCATCAGGCTGTCTGAAAGATGTACATTCTCCACCAGAACCCCATCCGGTACATTCAGATCCACATGCGCAAAATTCCAGATCGCCTGAATCCCATTGTCCACCAGAACGTCTACAATATCGACCGCGCTGGTCTTCGGGATAGTCAACACTGCGATCTCCACCGGATTCTCCTTCAGGAATCGCTCCAGATCTTCGATTGCCATAACCTTGACACCACGTACATCCTGTCCGACCAGATCCGGATTTTTATCGAAAATTCCCTTGAAAATAAATCCTCTGCGCTCAAAATTTAAATAGTTGCCCAAAGCCTTCCCGAGATTTCCGGCGCCGATGATCACAAAATGATATTTATGATCCAGTCCCAGGATCTTACTGATCTCATCATAGAGATATGCCACATTATAACCGTAACCCTGTTGCCCGAAACCTCCGAAATTATTAAAATCCTGCCGGATCTGCGACGCAGTCACCTTCATGCGTTCACTGAGCTCCTGAGAGGAAATCCTCTCTACGCCTTCATCCTTCAGATCTCCTAAATATCTCAAATATCTGGGAAGCCGTCCTATTACTGCCTGCGAAATTTCTTTTGTCTCCACCGGTTTCTCCTCCTGATTTTCATGCTTTACCTTATCATACCACTTTGTTAAAACTGTGTCAATAATTCTCTTTATTGACAGCAAAATTTGAAAAAGTTACAATGGTATCTGTTGAAAATAAACCTGTCCAGAACAGTAGAATAAAACGGAGGGAATACCATGGTCCTTTCCTGCCAGAATATTGACAAAAGTTTTTCGGAGCACCGGGTTTTGAACCAGGTCAGCTTTCATATAGAAGATTTTGAGAAAGCCGCGATTGTCGGTATAAACGGCGCCGGCAAGACGACTCTGCTTCGCATTCTGATCGGGGAGTCTGTACCCGACGCAGGGACGGTCACCGTCGCCAAAGACAAGACCATCGGCTATCTGGCCCAAAACGGTGCCGTAGATCACGGACTCAGCATATATGAGGAACTGCTGTCCGTCAAGCAGGAATTAGTCGATCTGGAGCAAATGCTCCGGGATACGGAAAAGGCGATGAAAACTGCCTCCGGCGATGCTCTGGAGGCACTCTTAAAGCGCTACAGTGATCTGACACACGCCTTTGAGACCGGTGACGGTTACGCATATCGCAGCGAACTGATCGGCGTTTTGAAAGGGCTGGGGTTTTCGGAGGAAGAATTTTCCAAACCCGTCTCCACACTTTCCGGCGGTCAGAAAACCCGTGTGGCTTTAGGCAAACTGCTGCTCCAGAAACCTGACCTCATCATTCTGGATGAGCCGACCAACCATCTGGATCTGCACTCTATCGCCTGGCTGGAAACTTATCTCATGAACTATAAAGGTGCCGTGCTTATCGTGTCCCATGACCGTTTCTTCCTGGATCGTATCGCCACCAAGATCATCGAACTGGATCAGGGCAAAGCAACGGTATTTCAGGGCAACTACTCCGATTACGCCGCCAAAAAAGAACAGCTGCGCATCGCTGCCCGGAATGCATATCTGAATCAGCAACGTGAGATCAGGCATCAGGAGGAGGTCATCTCAAAACTGCGCTCCTTCAACCGCGAGAAGTCCATTAAACGCGCAGAGAGCCGCGAAAAAATGCTGGAAAAGATAGATGTGCTGGAAAAGCCCACCGAACAGCGCAGCGATATGCGCCTCACCCTCACCCCATACCGCATCAGCGGCAACGATGTCCTCACTGTGGAAGGTCTCTCCAAATCCTTCGGCGAACAGCTTTTGTTTGAACAGGTAAATTTTGAGATCAAGCGCGGAGAACACGTTGCGATCATCGGGGATAACGGAACCGGCAAGACAACACTGCTCAAGATCTTAAACCATCTGCTTCCTGCCGACGAAGGCACATTCCGTCTCGGCACCAATGTAGAGATCGGTTATTATGACCAGGAACATCATGTGCTGCACAGTGAAAAAACTCTGTTTGACGAGATTTCCGATGACTATCCCTATCTCACCAATACGGAGATCCGCAATACTCTCGCCGCTTTTCTCTTTACCGGTGAAGACGTATTCAAGCGCATTGCCGATCTGAGCGGCGGCGAAAGAGGCCGCGTATCTCTGGCTAAGCTCATGCTCTCCGAAGCAAACTTTTTGATCCTGGACGAGCCTACCAACCATTTGGATATCCAGTCAAAGGAAATACTGGAGGATGCCTTGATCGGTTATGAAGGAACCGTGCTTTATGTATCTCACGACCGCTACTTTATCAATCGGACAGCGCAGCGTATTTTGGATCTGACCGGAAACCGCTTTATAAATTATATCGGTAACTACGATTATTATCTGGAAAAGCGCGACACGCAAATGGCCTCACTGAACGCAGATAATGCGGCAAATGTCATCAAGACACCAACCGGTGCATCTTCCGCGCCGCTCTCCGAGAACAAAGCGGACTGGAAAGTGCAAAAGGAAGAACAGGCACGTCTGCGAAAAAAGGAAAATGACCTGAAGAAATGTGAAGCCAAGATCACTTCCTTAGAGGAACGTCTGGAAGCCATCAATGCCGAAATGTCCGATCCTTCCATCGGCACACAGGTACTGCGTCTGCAGGAGCTGACCAGGGAACAGGAAGCGCTGGATCAGGAGTTGGAAACACTTTATCAGGAGTGGGAAATCCTCGCCGGGGAATAGCACAGATAAAACAGCAAAAACGAGGCAAAAAAACAGATGGATAGAATCTAAAACAGATGGTTGTATCTGATCCTCAAAAATGATATGATAAGAACGTATTTTTATTTACAAACCATGTAAAGAAAGAGAGGTTTATTTTATGGAAGAAAAAAAACATGTTTCCGGCAGTATCTTCCTCGCGATCAAGATTGGCGTCGTTCTGTTCCTGATCGTGGTTTTGGCAAACAGCAGTTATTACAGCGTATCTGAGCAGCAAAACGCCGTAGTCACTATGTTCGGCCAGCTGGTGCGGACAGATACAGCCGGTCCCCACTTCAAGATTCCTTTTATCCAAAAGGTTCGCAAAGTGGATATGACCACTCATGGTATCGGCATCGGCTATGCGGTTACCGGTAGCGGTCAGAACATCACCGTTCCCGAGGACGGCATCATGATCACTTCCGATTTTAATCTGCTGAACATTGATTTTTATCTGGAGTACAAAGTGAGCGATCCGGTTGCCTATCTGTTCAACACCTTAAATCCGGAAGAAATTCTGACCAATATCACATTGGCCAGTATCCGGACTGTGGTTGTCAATTATACGGTAGATGAGGCAATGACCACGGGAAAGAGCCAGATCCAGTCCGAGATCAAGGCTCTGATCGCCCAGGAGCTGTCCGAGCATAATATTGGTATGCAGGTAGTAAACATCACCATTCAGGACTCCGAACCTCCCACAGAAGCGATCATTACTGCTTTTAAGTCGGTTGAGACTGCAAAACAGAGTGCGGATACCGCCAAGAACAACGCACTCCAATATCAGAATGAGCAGATTCCCGAAGCTGAGGCCGCTGCCGATAAGATCGTACAGGACGCCGAAGCAAAAAAGAGCGCGCGTATCGCCGAAGCCGAGGGGCAGGTGGCAAGATTTAACGCTATGTATGAACAGTATGAACTAAATCCGCTGATCACCAAACAGCGTATGTTTTACGAGACGATAGAGGAAGTTCTTCCGGACCTGAAGGTGATCATCACCGATGGCAATACCCAGACCATGTATCCGCTCGAAAGCTTCTCTTCTATCACAAATATGGCAGGTGCCGCACAAAATCAGGAGGTGCAATAGTATGAAAAGTTTCTTACGAGGGATCGGCATCATTCTGATTGCCGCAATACTGGTACTTTTATTGAATTCTTTTTATACCGTAAATCAGAAAGAATATGTCGTGATCAAACAGTTCAGTAAAATTGTAAGCATTACCGACACTCCCGGTCTGCATTTCAAGATCCCTGTGATCCAGAATACGCAGACGATCTCCCGTGCCGAGCACTTGTATGACATTCCTGCGTCGGACGTCATCACCAAGGATAAAAAGAGCATGATCACAGACAACTATGTATTATGGCATGTAACAGATCCCACCAAGTACTTACAGACTCTGAACGGCATCGATGCCAGAGCCGGGGAACGCGTGGAGGCTGCTGTTTACAATGCTACCAAAAATGTGATCTCCTCTCTCTCCCAGGATGAGGTGATCGCATTCCGCGGCGAAAAGCTGTCCGAACAGATCACCGAGGAATCCAATTCCGACATCGGACAATATGGTATTGAGATCACTTCCACCCAGATCAAATCGCTGGATCTGCCTAACGACAACAAGGAGGCTGTGTACCAGAGAATGATCTCCGAGCGAAACAATATCGCCGCCGGCTATACCGCGCAGGGAAAGGCTGACGCCCAGAAGATCCGCAATGAGACCGACAAGCAGGTAGCCATCAAAACGGCGAACGCCGAGAAACAGGCTTCCATTCTGGAGGCGGAGGGCGAAGCCGAATACATGAAGATTCTGGCGGAAGCCTACAACGATCCGGAAAAGGCAGAGTTCTACAGCTACATCCGCGGGCTGGACGCTTTGAAAGTTTCTCTGCAAAAAGGCGACAAGACCATTATGTTAGACAAGGATTCCGAGCTGGTGCGGATCCTGTACGGCAGGTAACTGATAGGTGTATATATCAAAAATTACAAAAGACTCCACCGAAAACGTTTGATTATCCTGTTTTCAGTGGAGTCTTTTATTGACAGATTATCTCAGCCATTCATCTTGCTGATCTGATCAATCGCATACAGGGGCAGATTAACAAGCTCCAATTCGCTCACGATTAACCTTTTACCACAATTGATGTCATATCGTCACAAAAAATGCAACGATCATATCCTAAAAAAACGCACCGCGCAACAGGCTTGGCCTAATGCGCAGTGCGCCCTGTTTTATTTTAAATTGCTTTACAGCAGGATATATTACGCCAGCTATCTTACAGCAAAGTATCCAGCGTCTCCCGGATCGCCTGAATGAACTCCAGACTGTTCAGGATCACGGGGTTCTCGCAGGTGGAGATCATGGACAGGCTCTTGGTCATCTTGCCGTCCTCCACGGTCTTGATGCAGGCCTGCTCCAGCTTATCCGCAAAGGTCACAAGCTCCGGAATACTATCCAGCTCGCCGCGCTTTCTCAAAGCACCGCTCCACGCAAAGATCGTCGCGATGGAGTTGGTGGAGGTCTCCTCACCCTTTAAGTGCTTGTAATAATGGCGCTGTACTGTTCCGTGCGCAGCCTCATACTCATACACGCCGCTCGGAGAAACCAGCACGGACGTCATCATGGACAGATCGCCGTAAGCCGTAGCCACCATATCGGACATCACATCGCCGTCGTAGTTCTTGCACGCCCAGATAAAACCGCCCTCGGAACGGATCACGCGAGCCACCGCATCATCGATCAGCGTGTAAAAATACTCAATACCCAGTTCTTCAAATTTTGCCTTGTACTCGTTGTCGTAAATCTCCTGGAAAATATCCTTGAAGGTGTGGTCATACTTTTTGGAAATCGTATCCTTGGTGGCAAACCAAAGATCCTGTCTGGTGTCGATGGCATAGCCGAAGCATGCTCTCGCAAAGCTGGAGATAGACTTCTCGGTATTGTGAATGCCCTGGATGATGCCTGCGCCGGTGAAATTGTGGATCAGCTCTCTGGTCTCCGTACCGTCCTCTGCCGTAAATACCAGCTCCGCCTTGCCGGGACCGGGCACCTTGATCTCTGTATTCTTATACACATCACCGTAAGCATGACGCGCAATGGTAATGGGCTTTGTCCATCTGCTCACATAAGGAGTGATCCCCTTCACCAGGATCGGTGCACGGAATACGGTGCCGTCCAGGATGGCACGGATCGTCCCGTTGGGGCTCTTCCACATCTCCTTGAGGTTATACTCGGTCATTCTCGCTGCATTCGGGGTGATGGTCGCGCACTTTACCGCCACACCATACTTCAGCGTGGCATTGGCGGAATCCACCGTAACCTGATCATCCGTCTCATTTCTGTGCTGAAGTCCCAGATCATAGTACTCTGTCTTTAAGTCAATGTAAGGGAGCAGCAGCTCATCCTTGATCATCTTCCAGAGGATTCTGGTCATCTCGTCTCCGTCCATCTCCACAAGAGGGGTTTTCATCTGAATCTTTGCCATGTTTTTGCATCCTTTCTGCATTTATTTCTCTGTTTCTGTCGCCTGTACATTAAATTACTACTTAAAATAACTACTAAAATTACTTTTGATAAGCTTCATATAACCCGTTCTTCACCATATTTTCGTAGGCGTTACTGATATGCTCATTGGCAAGCTTCTCCGCCAGATCTGCATTCTTTGCCTTGATCGCCAGCATGATCTTCTCATGTTCCTCATTGGACTTGGAACCACGGTTTGCGTTATTCAGGGTCTTCTTACGCACCCGCAGCACATACTGGTGGAAATCCTTCAGCTGATGCTCCAGCATCTTGCTGTCGCAGGCCTCATACATGATATCATGAAAGCGGTTGTCCAGCTCCGCCAGCTGATCCCAGTGCCCTTTGTCGGCATGGAATTTGGCGAGGTAAACATTTTCCTCCATCTCTTCCATCTGCTCTTTCGTGATATGTTCCGTCGCCCAGCGGGCACACAAGCCCTCTAACAGAGACCGGATCATATAAATATCCCGCACATCCTTTTCCGTGATGCCGGTAACATAGGCTCCTTTATTCGGAATGATCTGGATCAGTCCCTCCAGCTCCAGTTGTCTGAACGCCTCACGCACAGGTGTCCTGCTGACCCCCAACTCCTCGCCGATGGCAACCTCCTTTAACTCCTCGTGTTCCTCGTACTTTCCGCTTAAAATATCGTCACGCAGCTTGTGAAATACTCTTCCCCGCAGGGAAAACTTGTCCGTCACTTCCTGCTTCACATCAAACTTGCCCACTTTTATCTCCGATCGGGATCCTGCCCCGATGTCTCCTTTCTACGCATTCGGCAGCGCGATCCCTTTTTCTTCACACACACGATTCAGACAAGCCAGGATCTCTTCATCGGTAAGTACGGTCACGCGACCTCCTGCATACTCGGCATCCACCCATGCCTTGATCCCATGTACCAGCTCCGATGTCTTATCCACCTGCTTTTCGCCTTTCAGTTTGAAATAGGTATTGATCCAATGGGCAATCCCTGCCAGTCCGGAGGTATTGGAAATCGCACAGAGCACCGGACGGTTCAGGAATTTCTCTGTATCAAAAATATTGTAGATCTCTTCATTTTTCAAGAGACCATCCGCATGTATCCCCGCTCTGGTCACATTGAAGTTTTTGCCGACAAAAGGGGTTCTCGCCGGAATATGGTAACCGATCTCTTTCTCATAATACTCGGCAAGTTCTGTGATCACTGTCGTATCCATGCCGTTCAGCGTCCCCTTCAGCTGTGCATACTCAAATACCATAGCCTCCAACGGTGTATTGCCGGTTCTCTCTCCGATACCAAACAGAGAGGTGTTCACGCTGGAGCAGCCATACAGCCACGCAGTGGTGGAATTAACCACCGCTTTATAAAAATCATTGTGTCCGTGCCACTCGATCAACTCATGAGGCACACCGGCATGCGTATGGAGCGCATAAATGATCCCCTGCACGCTTCTGGGGATCACGGCACCGGGAAAATTGACACCATAACCCATGGTATCGCACGCGCGGATCTTGATGGGAATCTTATACTGCTCCATCAATTTCATCAGTTCCAGACAGAAAGGAACCACATATCCGTAAATGTCCGCCCTGGTGATGTCCTCCAAGTGGCATCTGGGGCTGATCCCCTCCTCCAGACAATCCTTGATCACGCTCAGATAATGATCCATAGCCTGCCGTCTGGTCATTTTCAATTTCAGGAAAATATGGTAATCGGAACAACTGACCAGAATACCGGTTTCTTTCATACCAATCTCTTTTACCAGCTTAAAGTCCTCTTTATTGGCCCGGATCCAGCTTGTCACCTCCGGGAATTGATAACCGCGTTCCATACATTTATAAACCGCATCCCGGTCTTTTTTACTATAAAGGAAAAACTCACTGGCACGGATCATACCGTTGGGTCCGCCAAGCTTGTGCAGATAATCGAAAATCGTCACAATCTGTTCTGTCGTGTAAGGCGCGCGCGACTGCTGTCCGTCACGGAAGGTTGTGTCCGTGATCCAGATATCCTTAGGCATATTGTGCGGCACGATCCTGTCATTGAAGGGAATCTTCGGGATTTCCGAATAAGGGAACATATTGCGGAAAACATTGGGCTTTTCCACATCATCCAAAATATACATATGCTCCTCGATCTCGAGGAGATTATTCTTATGATTCATAGTCACGGGGCGGTTCTGAAACTGCAAGTCATCTTCTTCTCTCATGTGAAGTACCATCCTTCCAAGGAATACCTGATTTCGGCATTGTCCGACCGGCATTATTTTTCTGCCCGCCTATCAGGCCAAAGCAGTGCCGTCTGCATAATTGTATACAATTATGCAATCATTGTCAATACTTTTGACCCAATTAATATCTTTCCTTAAGGATGCAAAAGATTCCACCCAGAAACAAAACGCCTGCCACAACCCAGATCAACGGATTTGTCCCGCGCCCGGCCCCCCCGTCCGCGCCGCCTTCCGTGTCATTGACGGGACCCGCAGCAAGTGCTCCCAATTGGACACTCTCTTCCAGAGTTTCCTCCGAAAGCGCATTCCCGTTATACTGAATATTCATGATATTGCAGCCGGCAAAAGCACGCTCATTAATGGCCTGCAGGCTTTCCGGCAGAATAATGCGGCTGATCTCCGTATGGTCGGCAAAAGCTTCCCCGGCGATCACTCTCACACCGTCCGGCACCGTCACATCGGCCGATGATCCTCTGTAAGCCATCAGGACGCCGCCGGTGATCAGAAAATCCGAATCCCCTTCACCGTTCAGAAAACGATCCATCCACCCTGTATGCGCAAAGGCTTTTGCCTCGACAGAATCAACAGAATCCGGAAGCGTTACATCCATCAGATCATCACAATGATAAAAAGCCGCATAATCGATCTTCTTCAAACCGTTTTGGAAAACAGCCTGCCGCAAGCCGCTTCTGGCATAGGCAAACGGTCCGATTTCTTTCACTTCCTCCGAAAGATCAACTTCCGTAAAGGTCTCATCCCGATAATGAGCCCGCTCCGGAATGTTTCCCCGCTGCAGCTGTCCCGATGCCTGATTCGCCACATCCCCTGCCATATAATCCGGTGTGTTGTCTGTACTTCCGCTCAGCACAGGTGCCCCCTGCATAAACACAAACGCATGATTGGCCACGATTTTACTGCTTCCGATCACAGTCCCCGGTGTATCTGCAATGGTCGTACCATTCTCCGTCTGGCTTACAGGCTGCTGTACATCCGCCCCGGAATAGACGCCATCTGCCGGAACATTTACCGGACGTTGTGACACACCATTCTCTTCCGTTGTTCCCGTTCGGGGATCACTATTGCCGACAGTATTTCCGTACACTGTCATCTTCTTCTGCCGTTCATAAAAATCCTTCGCATATTTATCCGCATAGCTGCCTTCCTCACAATGAATGTTCAGAAGATAATCCAAGTCAAAAGCATCTTCACGGATTTCCACGACCTGCGGTGGTATGGTAATGTCTTCAAAGCGTTTACACTCCGAAAAGGACTGAATACCGATACGATGTACAGTTTCAGGGATCGTCATGGTCTCTAAGCCGGTACAGTTGGTAAAGGCAAAATCGCCGATGGACGAGAGCCCTTTTCCGAGAGTCACCGTTTTCAGGTTATCACAGCCCCAAAACGCATATGCCTTTATCTCTTCCACCGTGTCAGGCAAAACGATCCGCTGTACATAGAGATTGTTTTCAAACGCACCTTTCCCGATGGAAGTAACTGTATTCGGAACCGTCACAACTCTGTCACTTCCATTATATTTCACCAACTCGCCTCGTTTGATACTGAAAGCGGAGGTTGATGTCACCGCATCCGCCTCCGCTGCAGGAATCAGCATAACAAGCAGTGCCATTATGATCAAAAATGCTCCTATGATCCGCCATTTACGCATGCTTTATCTTCCTTTTTCTCTGCTATTACCACTTAGCGCTTCTACGCTGTCGTCACCTTTGCTGCCGTCTTCTTGTCCCGCTTCAGGAAAAGAACCGCCGAAATACATGCAAGACCGATGGAGAGGAACCACTTCGGATGGATCCCGTCCCCTGTCTTCGGCGTGTTATCTGCCTTTATGCTGGCAGAAAGATTATTTGTATCCACATAGATGACATACGGTGAAAAATGCTCTGCTGTAAAGGTCACACAGGCCACCCCGTCTATGGTCGTAAACTTGGGCGACAATTTATCGAGTCTGTTATTCACCACACCTGCCACTTTATTGTTGCCGGCATAAGGGATCAGCGAATCCGGCAGGGGCAGGGTTATGCTGATGGATAATCCTGTCGTGTCTGTGATCAGCTTGGTTCCCGTTGCATCATAAAGACTGATATCCATAGGGAAATACTTCAACGTACTGATATCACCGTATTCGTTCTGCAGGGCTTTTACCACCGCGTTGGAAGCATCGGCAGTCTCCTTGATCTTGATCGTGAAGTTGTCGGAAGAGCCTTTCACAGTAGCGGAAACCACTGCTGTGTTGGACAACCCGTTCTTATCGATCACCACCGTAGTCTTGTTGCTCACCGTACCGGTGTTGCCGGACCGGTTTGCATTATTGTTTGACGAACTTCCGCTTGAAGAGGACGAGCTGCTCTTCGTCTTGTAATGTGCAGTGACTGTGACGCTTTCATCCGGCATCTTAACGGTTGTCGCAGACATTACCTTGCTCGCGAGTTTTGTGCTTGACGGTTCAATGGTCCAGTTGCTGAACTCCTGGCCGCTGGGAGGATCGTTTGCCACGATGATCACTGTGCTGTCCTCTTGGTAGCTTCCTGATCCGGAGCCATTGACAACCGTCAATGTATAAAACTTACCGGTCGAGGACGAACCTGACGAAGACGGAGTAGGCGTGTACGGCACCAGGTTGAAGAACGCCACATCATTCACTGTCGTTTCCGTGGGCGTAGGCGACCATGCATAGCCTTTTGTATATTTATCCGGCTTCGCAATATCCGGTGCTTTGCTTCCGATATTGACCAGTCTGTAGCTGTACGGATTACCGTTGACATCATAGTACAGTGCTACAGCAAAAATAGAGGTATCATAAGCCGGGATCGTAAACCCGTTGATCTGTACCGTATCATTGCTGCCGCCGCCCGGCTTTGTCGAGGAACTGCTGCTGTCACCGGAAGCAGAACTGCTGTCCGTGCTGCTGCTGTCTGTGCTGCTACTGCTATTGCTCTTAAAGGTACCGACTAAGGTAAAGTCGCAGGTAACATTGGTGATGTCACCTTCATCCGGTGTCGCTGTGGCATTGTCCCATCCGTTGAATGTATAACCGTCCACTGTCGGTGCTGCCACACTCTTGCTGATGTCCGAACCGGCTGCAACATCGGTCTGCCTTGTCCAGGAAACCATTTTGCTGGTTGTCGGATCAATGTAATTAAAAGTAACCGTAAAGGTACCGCTGTCTACCTTGGTGTAGATCGGATCAAATGTCACATCCCGTGTGATCACATCCGTCACACTGAGTTCACCGGATTTCTTCCAGCCGGTATGCGTATAGGTCACGCCGTCTTCGGTCACATCGGAAAGCACCGGCGGATCCTTCTCTTCCTGCTCCAGTGTATTCCCCTCTGTTATCGTGTATGTCTTGACCACATTTCCGCTGTAATCATTAAAGGAGACCGAATACGTCTGTCCGGTACGCACAACATAGTTTCCGTAAAAATCCATATTGCCTGTGATCGGAAGGGCTAAAAGCTCACTTTCTGTATAAGTCTTGCGATTCGAATCCTGCCATCCGTCAAGCACATGGTAGTATCCGAGGCTGTCTTTGTAGCTGTTTACCGCGTTATAAGACGCCAGACCGATCTCTGTGGGCAGCAGATTGGATCCATCCTCCACACTTGTCGTATAAACCTGAGTATCTACCAGATCCGTATCTGCATTATAACTGTAGAAGTTTACCGTATAATTTGCCTTGCTGATATCCTTATCCACCTTGTAATCATACGCCACTGCATACTCATACATATCCGAATCTTCCGGTGTATAGATCGTCACCTGATAGTTCCGGGAAGTATCTTCATGATCTGTTTTTCCGCCGGTCACCACAATACCGTCAAGCATGGATGACTTTGTGTTTCTCACGTTCCGCGCCGAAATCTCATAAACATGACTGTCTTCAAAGGCATAAGGCTGTATCGTGGTGCAGGTAGTCGGCAACGCTACGGTACTGCTTCCCTCCATCTGATAAAACGCGTGCTCCGGGATGGTAGTAATGCCGGTTCCGGTCAGGTTAACATTTGTGATCTTACTGCCAACGAAAGCTTCTTCCGCCAAAGAGGTAATATCGGAATTCAGTTCCGTCTCTCTCATGGAATAGTTCCGTCCCGGAAGCACTTCAATGATCGATGTCTTTGTACCGCCGGAAACACCGAAGATCACATCGTTCTCACAGGTATATCCCGCGCTTCCGCCGAAGGACAGTCCGGAGCCGGACAGGGACGTACAGCCCTTAAACGGCGCAATGCCCATAGAATTCAAGCCGCCCGCAAAAGTTACCGTGGTCAGGGCAGAATCTCCCCAGAAGGCATGTTCGCCCAGCTCGCTGATATTTCCGGAAACCTCCACGTTCGTCAGGTTCTTATCGTTCTGGAATGCATAAGGTTCAATCTCTGTATCTCCCAGGATAAAGATCTTGTTCAGTGCCGAGGCGCCTGCGAAATCACTGTTTGCCGCATCTGCTCTCGGGAAATAATTCCGCTCCGGATCCGGATTTCTGACACCGCTTTCATCCGGAACGCTGTCATCGGGATAATACAAAATATTTCCCGCAGAATCTTTGACATAATTGGTCTCGATCTTCTTCAAGCCATAACAGGTCACAGGGAAACTCGAGATCCCTACGGTCTTATCAACATACACACCATCCTTGATCGCATCCACACCTACAGGGATCGTCAGACTGTATGCCGCATTATAAAAGATCTGTTGCTGCTCGGTTGCCGTCCCCGCAGCCACCATCGCCATCGCATCCCGCGCTGCGCTCTTCTGATCATCCGTCAGATATTCAGCATTCGCATAAGCGGACAAGGTGTTCTGCGTCGGGAAATCCACCAGTTCACTGTAACCGACGCCTTCCGCCATATCATAGTGATATTGGATCGTCAGCATGGTAGGCCAGCCACTCAAAAACTCAACATAACTGGTATCCTGTTTATTCGGATCGTTATAACGCCCGTCAAAGCTCATGGCATAATCATAGGGGGTACAGCCCGCTCCGACTGTTCCGATAAAATGAAGCTGTACCATAGGGCTGTTCGCAGACGACGTCATGGAACTCTCATCATACAGCTGGATAGCCTTTCCGTTTGTATCCACTCCGCTGTAGCTCTGACAATGCAGCTTATCATGCATTGTGACAGTCTGCGTCAGAAAGGCATTGTCATCGATCTGTACATCATCGTTTTCAAAATAAACATATTTCAGGTTATGACACCCCTGAAATGCTCCGCTGCCGATCTCCGAGATTGACGGATCAATGGTGATCTCTGTCAGGGTACACTTATCCTGAAACGCTCCATTGCCGATCCTGCTGATCGTATTCGGACCGATATACTCCGGGAATTCCACGGACGTCACAGGACCATTGAATGTAGTATTCGTCAGCACGCCGCTGCCGTTCACCTGATAAGTCACAGTGCCTGTTTGCCCGGCAATACAGGTCTCTTCTTTAGTCAATTCATAGACATCCGAATCAAGGATCTTGAAAGAGATCTCATTGTCCGTGCAGACAGAATGCATCGGGCTGGAATCCATCGCTTCCACATAAAACTGATTTCTTGTCAGGATATCCTGCTTTTCCCCGGCATTAAACTCGGCCCGGAAGGCATCCCAGTCATAATCACAGGTTGTCGATTCCACAAGCTTAAATTTCGCACTCTCCGCCCTCACATACTGCAGAGAATTACAGCCCTCGAACTCCGACAGTTCGATCGTCTCGGAATACCACCCCGGGAAGGAGATGGATTTCAGAGATTTACAGTTTTGAAATACATAGGCGCCAATACTTGTCAGTCTTCCGCCGCCATCCGCATCAAGCGCGATCGAGCTGAGATTCTCACAATCTTTGAAAGCGCCGTCACCAATGTTTACAATATTGGCAGACAGGGCAAAGCTTGAAAGCGCACGGCATCCTTTAAAGGCATAGGCACCGATCGTACTCAGATTACAGTTGGTCGGTATCGTCACGGATGTCAGGCTTGTACAGTTGTCAAAAGCATGATTTCCGATAGTGTTCAACCCGTTTGAAAACTCAACCCTGCCGATATTACAGTTATAAAAAGCATAATCCCCGATACCGAGAAGGTTATCACTGATCGTCAATGTACCGATACCGCCGGCCTTCTCCGCATTGAACACACCTTGCGAAGCAGATGTGATCACACCGGCAATCTTGTTGGCCCCGTTCAGATACTGGTTGCCGATGTACCATACCGGCGCATTGGTGATCCATTCAAATGCCTGCGTATTGGCTATCTGCGGTATCACATGATTCGCCTCGTCAAAGGTAGCAGTGGCCAGAGGCGTACCTGTCGCCTTATAATTCACCGTCGGGTAGTAATATAGTGTTGCATTTCTCCACGCGTCATGCTTAGTGGCTTCACAAGGAGCATAATATGTGTATTCCGGCGTTTCTCGCGGGACTTCCATCGTCACGTAATCGAGTTTCCCGAAGTTCTCGAGCACCTCCGCCATGGTGTACTCACGATCACTGTTGCGCGTCAATCCGCCATCCAGACTGACATAATAAAGCGGCTCGCCGGACGCATTTGTTTTCTGGACTGTCTTCTGGGTAAAGAACTCCGTCTGGCTATCCGTCTGATAAAACAGATAATTACCAGACTTTCCGACAGCGGTAAGCCCCTGCGAATTATCATTATCATTCAGGTTCAGATAGGCGTCAACCGTCTCGGGAATCTCCAGATTTCCGCCGCTTCCCGGATTACTGGGTTCATAGGCCAGGATCACGGCAAACTTCCGCCCGTCTCCATTCTGGTCGCCGTTGCTGTCCACATAAGCAAATTTGTAATCGCCGTCCTGAGTGGAATATATCGTCGAATCCTCTTTACACAAAGGGATCTGCGTACTCGCAGCGATTGCTCCTTCATACCCTGCGCCGAGTCCGTCGGCATACTTTCCTTCGGAATCCACAAAGATACTCTTGATGGAAGCAACTCCGTCCGTCATATTGCTCTTTATCGGATATTCTTCTGTATGGCTGGAGCTGTCCGAGCCCATCTGCCATCCGTTTTTAACGATATGTGTGTATATCTCTACTCCGTCGCTGTTTGTCGTAACGCCCGCGTTTGCCATACCACCGTCATAGCTTCCGGTAGGGATCGCCGCAACCGCAACGGCAGACGCAAGGAAAAGTGCACCCAATGTCTTGCGCACTTGTTTTTTCATTTTTCTTTTTCCTGTTTTCTTTGCCATCTCATTTCCTCTCTGTTTCGATGCAGATACATTACACCGTATTTTATATCGGAAAATTTTTCTTAAATGTTTAGTACTTACTGTGTCTTTTTCGCCACAACAACAAACCTGCCGTCCTTCTCCTGATAATCACAGGTTGATAAGGTCAGAAGCCTGTCCCCGTAATGTGCAGTGACCCCCGTATCATAGAGGGAATCGTCTGCCATCTCGCGCATATTGGATTCAAATTCTTTCTCGCTGAGCGCATCGATAAACTGATAATACTTAAAAACGACTTCCTCCTCACTGTACACCTTGGAACGAAACACATACATGACTTCATACACGCCCTTTTCGTAAATCGTGTCAAAGAAAATATATTTATGTTTCTCGTAATAGTCCTTGCTGCTGTATCGGTCCAACCCGCCGAACATTTTACCGCTTTTCATGTGATGCCCGTAAAGGATAAAATTGGTGCTGGGCTTCAGCACATCACAATCCTTGTCCATAAAGATGGAACCGTTCTTGTCATACTCCTGGTTCAGATTATGTTCCAGATAATATTCGTTATCGGTTGTCTGCATGACCGGATAATCGATCTGTGTATCCTCGATCCTGATCCACCCGATGAGCTTTTGATTTTTTGTCAAAAGCTCCTTGTACTCTTCCAGCACATCCGGCGCGATACGGTCTGCCTCATCCGTATAATGGATCACCAATTCGTCCGTGGCGGATTCCTCTGTCTGTTTTACTGCCTTTCCCTTTTCTTTCAGCGCGATCAGCTTTTCATAATCCGCCTTTGTCCGCTGGATGTAGTATGTATAAATGGCAAAATAACCGATGCACACCGCTGCGACTGCCGCACAGGCCAGGATCATCAGCTTTCTGCGCTTCTCCTGCGCCTGCAGCACCGCTTTTACCGCATCGTCAGAAACCTTTACAGCCGTTTGTGTCCGTTGCTTCACTCCGTCCGTCTGCTTCCCTTTGACCGCCCTGCCTCTGTCCTGACTCTTAGACAAGCTTCTCCCCGGCTTTTTATCCGCGTGCCTGATTCTGTCCCGCACTTCATCCGTAAAATCCGTACCCAGCATGGTATAAAATTTGTATTTTCCTTCTGTAATATCCTGTAAAAGCGCATTCAGCTGCTCTTTATCATATCCTGCAGACTTTGCACGGAGCCCGTCTATGATCTCCTTATCCCGCAGCGCCCGCTTATAGTCACCTTCTGTCCGAAAGCTCCTTCCCTCCACGGTATATTCTTTCTGCGTCATACAATACATCCCTCATCTTCTTTTAGGTCAGAATAACCCATGATTTTATTTTACTATATCTCGGAATTTATGCAAGACTTTTTCTATATCTTGTACAGGCAGATATATATTTTCCCGAAAAACATGCAACATAGACAGGCCGAACGGCATACAATACAGCATAATCAAAATACAATCTATGGAGGCAACATTTATGAGTAGTCTGACTTCTGGAAACTGTGGCTGCGGAAACAACGGTCTGCTGGGAAATAACAATTGCTGTACCTGGATCATCCTGTTACTGCTCTTTTGCAACAACGGGAATGGCTGCGGCAATAACGGTATTCTCGGCAGCAATACCAATTCCTGCGACTGGCTGATCCTGATCCTTCTCTTCAGCGCATTCTGCGGCAACGGCAATAATTGTGATTCCTGCAACAACGGCTGCGGCTGTTAAGCTCGTTCGGTCACGGTATGGCAGGCAGGCTCTTTCGGGAGCCTGCCTTGTTGTCCGCATATACAATAACGTTCAAAACAAAAGCCATATTTTCTTGCTTCCGCTCATAAAATAATACAACAGATCTTGGTCCGTAACAGGAGGTACTTTATGGAAACCCATGCTACAGATAAAATCAATAGCTTTGATTCTCTCTTCACTACGGACCATATCCGGATGCTGAAAGTCCTTTTAAGCCAGATATCGCCTCCGTATCAGGGACGATTTGCCATATACATCCGCTTTCTGGAGTTATCCTATACCCTGCGTTTTTTTCACCAAAATCCCTATGCAGGCTGGTCACCATCCGGTCTCTGTATGCTCGCTGTGCCGGACAGACAGACCACCTTTGCCGGGCAGGAACCGGATATACTGGCAACATTGGAAGAATTGCTGCCCTATTGCAATCTTCAGGAACGGAACATCCTGGAATCTCTGAAGAACACCTTACAAAGTATGGAAAATATACAGCAGACTTTTGAAATGTTTGAAATGATGCAGGATGTCTTTCCGGAGTTTTTTCACCCTGATACTTCGGGAGAAACTGCCGGAACGGGATCAGGAGCCTCTGCCGCTCCATTTGGCGGCATGGACTTTTCTCAGCTTTCACAGATATTGGACATGATGCAGAATGTGAACCACGAACAAAACCCTTAAAGGAGGTTATTATGTCAGAACAAAACACGCCGGAGTGGATGAAAGATGAACTGGTCAGAGAAATCCCGCCGGAAAAACTGGAATTACTGCAGGAGCTGTTTATCGAAGCAGACAACCGCGTCAAAAAAGCCGGACCCGCAA
>CADBNO010000033.1 GCA_902796105.1 uncultured Lachnospiraceae bacterium
CAGTCTGCGCAGGATAAGGTCGGCTCTCTCATGAAGTCGTTTGTGTCGGAGTACAATAATGTGGTGAAAGCTGCGAAGGATTCCAATCTGGAGAGCAAGACTGCGAATGTGGCTTCCATGATGCGCAGTACCGCTACCAATGCGGATAAGCTGGCGGAAATCGGTGTCACGGTGAATTCTGACGGCACGCTCGCTTTGGACGAGAAGGCGTTGAAGTCCGCGGATGTCTCCAAGGTACAGGAGCTGTTCTCCGGAAGTGATATCACAAGCTACGGGTCGGCAGTTGCTTCACGGATCGGATATGCGACCGGCAGTTCGGGTACGGCCAGTGTTGCGTCCACTACGGCGGCGAAACAGGATACCAATACCAGCGCTGCAGGTGTGAAAGCGGATGCAAAAGCGCTTGCTTCAGCCAATCTTTATACAAAGGTGAAGGATAAGGATGGCAGGGAAACCGACCGGTACGATACAGCGAGCATTCTGTCTACGGTAAAGAGTTTTGCGGACAATTATAATAAGATGTTTGATGCGGCGGAGTCCAGCACCAATTCCGGTGTGTCGTCTAACCTTGCAAGGATAAAGGAGAGTACTGTACGAAGTGCAGACGCACTTGGTCAGTTTGGCGTTAGTGTCGGTGCAGACGGCAGATTGTCGGTGAACGAGGATGTATTCAGGAATGCGGACATGGCGCAGGTGAAAAGCACATTTCAGGATTACGGTTCATCGGTTGCCACCAGCGCTTCCTTAGTAAATTACTATATGGGGACGCAGGCAGATGCATCCAATGGTTATACAGCCAATGCAGCTTATAATCTGGATGGGAATTCCACCTATACCACGACTATGTAGGCGGAAGACAAAGAAAGGTATAAGCCTATAAAGTTAGGATAGAAACGGCGGAAAGATTTCATCCGCCGTTTTATCTTATAGGAAATCGCGTCCGTAAGGACGCGTTTGAGTCAGAAGTTGCAAAGCAACTTCCGGAATGCGGCGAAGCCGCTTTCTTGTACAGTGAACATTCCGGCAAGAAGCAGTTAAGCAAAATACAGAATCACATAAAATAATTTTCAGGAGGAAAGCAAATGAAGAAACAGGCAGCTCAACGGAAGAACAGGCTGAGCGCAAGGCTCAGCATCGTCCTGGCACTTATCCTGTGCCTGATGACGTGTGCTTGCGGTGGTCAGACAGGTGTGCAGGAGGATACTGTCTCAGAGCAGCCGGGGCTGAGCGGGGAGAGTACACAAGAGAGCACACAAGAGAGCACACAGGGGAGTGAGACGGCGGGCAAGGTGGAGGAAACCGCTGCGCCGGAAGAAACCAGCGAGGAATTCAAGGGGATTTATGTTCTCTGCACCAGCGATGTGCATTGTGGGATTGACCGTGGCTTTGGGTATGTGGGACTGAAACAGATCCGCGATACGCTGGAGCAGGAAGGGTACAAGGTTTTGCTGGTGGATGATGGGGACTCCATACAGGGAGAACCGATCGGAACTGTCAGCAAAGGCGAGACGATCATCGAGTTTATGAACGCGCTGCCTTATGATGTGGCGATTCCGGGGAACCATGAATTTGACTATGGAATGGACAGATTTCTGGAATTGACACAAAAAGCGGATTTCCCTTATATCAGCTGTAATTTTACCAAAAAGGGCGAACCGGTATTTAAGCCGTATGTCATAAAAGAGATCGAGGGTATCAAAATTGCTTTTGTGGGAATCACAACCCCGAAAACCCTGACTACTTCCACACCGGCCTATTTTCAGGATGAAAACGGAGAATATATCTATGGGTTCACGGGTGATGACGATGGAAGCGCGCTGTATGAAGCGGTGCAAAAAGCGGTGGATGATGCGCGTGCTGAAGGCGCTTCGTTAGTATATGTTATGGCGCATCTGGGACTGGAGGAAGAGTGTAAGCCGTGGACCTATGAGGATGTGATCTCTCATACCACAGGTATTGATGTCTTCCTGGATGGGCACAGCCACGATAATGAGCAGGTTGAAATGAAAGACCGGAATGGGGATAGTGTAACACGTTTGGCAGTGGGAACGAAATTGGGTGCAATTGGCTACAGCCGGATCTCCCCCGAGGGAGAGATTGAAGAGACCGGAGCATGGCACTGGTCGAATAAGGTTTCCGCGCCGGAACTGCTTCGCATTGAGAACGAGATCAGTAAAAAGGTTGAGGCGGCAAAAGAGGAACTGAGTAGTAGGCTGGATGAGGTGGTCGGTCACACGGATGTCGAACTGATCATTTATGATCCTGTGGAGAAGGATAATTCCGGCAAGCCTATCCGTATGGTGCGCAGGGCTGAGACGAATCTGGGGGATCTCTGCGCGGATGCTTTCCGGGATCAGGGCAAAGCAGATATAGGCGTTATGAATGGCGGTGGTATCCGGGTAAGCATTGAAAAGGGCGATATCACGTATGGTGATATCATAAATGTCAATCCTTATGGCAATGAGCTTTGTGTTGTGGAACTGACCGGAGCGCAGATCCAGGATGCGCTGGAATGGGGATGCAGGGCGGTGCCCGGCGAAGCAGGCGCGTTCCTGCAGGTTTCCGGACTTACCTTTGATCTGGATGCCTCCGTGGAAAGCAGTTGCATCATGGATGAAAACGGAATGTTCAAGGGCGTCGGCGGAAAGAGGAGAGTGTCCAATATCAAAGTCGGTGATGAACCGTTAGATCTGAACCGAAAATATACCCTGGCGGGACATAATTATATGTTGTTGGAACACGGTGACGGCTATACTATGTTTGATGGTGCCAAACTGCTTCAGGACAAGGTAAAGCTGGACAACATGGTGCTGATCGATTATATTGCAGATACGCTGGGTGGAGTGATCGGTGAGGAGTATGCAGACCCGTATGGACAGGGACGTATACACATCATTGGCGGCTGAGTTCCGTAAGCCGGAATGGCTCGGCTGCAGCAGAGATGCAGCAGGGGCACAGATTCAAAATAAGAATTGCTAAAATAAGGCTGAATAGGATATAATAAAATGCGATTCCGGTAAAGGAGTCGCATTTTTTTGGGCAGCGGTGAGAAGGCTGTGTTTGGGACGAGTGTGGAAAACAAGAGGAGGACGGCAGGACGTTATGGAATACCTGATCACATTTCTGGAGGGGATCATATCGTTTATTTCGCCATGTATGCTGCCTATGCTTCCGCTGTATCTTGGTTATTTTGCGGGGGCGGCAAAACGGAAGAGATCACTTTACGGCGCAGTCTGTTTTGTGGTGGGATTCACGGTGGTCTTTTGCCTGCTCGGGTTGTTTGCCGGAACGGCAGGCAGGTTGCTCATGAGGTATCAGACTGTTGTAAATCTGGTGACCGGAGGGATCGTCATCCTCTTTGGACTTGGCTTTCTGGAGGTTATACCGCTGACTGTATTCAAAGGGATTCGGGTAAAATGGGAGATCACAAACGGGATATCAGCGATGGTATTCGGCGTGATCTTTGCTGTCAGTCTGACACCCTGCATCGGTGCGTTTTTAGGATCGGCACTGATGCTGGCGTCCGCTTCAGGAGGGAGCGGAAAGGGGATGCTGCTGCTTTTGGCTTATTCACTGGGTATGGGGATTCCTTTTGTGATATCGGCTGTTTTGATCGAAAAGCTGCAGACAGCTTTTGCCTTCATCAAAGATCATTACGGAGTGATCAACAAAGTGTGCGGCGGATTCCTGATCCTGGTGGGTATCCTGATGTTGACAGGGCAGCTGAACAGACTGTTGGCAGTGTTTTCGGTCTGAGGCGTCTTAGTAAGACCGGATTGCCGTGATCCGAGGCATGGGTAAGAATGTTTTGTGGTATGTGGGAGCAGGCGGAATTCAAGAGGAGTAAAAATTATGAAAAATTACAGGGCATGGTTGTTGGGATTTACAGCATTTATTTTGCTGTTGCTGGGGGCGACATTGGCATATGCCAAATTATCGCTTCGGTATGAACAGGACAGGCGGAATGAAGTGCGATATGTGACGGAGCAGGGAGCGGCAGAACAAGCAGCGGCAGAACAAGCGGATGGGACGGGGGAGCCAAACCCGGAAGAACAGACCGCGGAAGTGGTGGATTTCACCATGCTGAATGCGGAGGGAGAGACGGTCGCGTTTTCGGAGCTGTTGGGGAAGCCGGTGATCCTGAATTTCTGGGCAACGTGGTGCGGCCCATGCCAGTCGGAGATGCCGCATATTCAGGAAGCATATGAGCAATATGGAGAGGATATCGGTTTTGTGCTGGTCAATCTGACAGACGGAAAGCGGGATACGATGGATACGGTGAAAGAGTTTGTGGCGGCAAACGGCTATACTTTTCCGGTTTATTTTGATACCGAGAAGAAAGGCGCTTACGCCTATGGCGCATATTCCATTCCGTTGACCTATTTTATGGACGCGCAGGGAGCGGTGGTATCCGGCAGACTGGGTGCCATGACCAGAGAGGATCTGATGGAACAGATACAGTTGCTGTTGGATGGCGAGGAGCAGATGACCGGCTCACATGCGGCGCAATGACAAAGAATATCCCGGTAAGAAGCTCAAAAAAGAAGCTTAAAAGGATGCTTTTGGCTTGCTATTTTGAGGAAAAAAAGCTATAATATGGCGTTGTAAGTAAGACAGACGATCGCGGCCGGATGCGCGAGTATCCGGGTGAGGAAAGTCCGGGCTTCACAGGGCAGGATGCCGGATAACGTCCGGTGGAGGCGACTCCAAGGCTAGTGCAACAGAAATAAACCGCCAAAAAGAAGGCTTTGCAGTAACCTTATGGGAAGAATGCAAAGCAAACAACTTTTGGTAAGGGTGGAAAGGCAGCTTAAGAGACTACCGTCCGTCCGGTAACGGGCGGAGCCATGTAAACCCCATCCGAAGCAAGACCAAACAGAAAGCGACAGGTCGGCCCGGCCTGCTTTCAGGTAGGTCGCTAGAGGCGGCTGGCAACAGCCGCAGTAGATAGATGATCGTCCAACGACATAACCCGGCTTATCGTCTTGCTTACAACAAATTGTATATAACGACAGGAACCAGACAGACCGCTACGATCGCAGCGGTCTGTTTGGTATAAGGTGACATATGCGGGGCGGATACGGAAAAAATAAATTGTTTTTTATGGTGATCGCGGTGATCGTCGGAATGCTGATGATGCCATACAGTATGCAGGCAAAAATTGAAAAAAAACACAGGGAGAATCTCGTGGAAAGGGAACAAAGTGCAGATAGCGCGCAAAGTACCGATGACATGCGAATGACGGAAAATATGGCGGATGCGGGTACACTCGATCCGATAGTAGAAATTACGATCAAGGACAGCTCGGGGGAGGTTATCCGGGCATCCGGGAACGGTGTAGTGTTGGCTAACGGGGAGAACGGGCTGTGTATTGTGACGGCGGGACATGTGTTGGACCGCGCAGATGCGGATACAAAGGTGCTTGTGGGGTTCCGAGATCAGGAAAATTGGGTCGGAGCGGCAAAAAATGAGGTGGGATGCGGCCGATATCAGATCGTGCCGGATGCGGATCTCGCTTTTTTGTTTTTGAATAAGGAGGATGTCGGTGAGGTGCAGGTGGTTTCAGTCTGTGAAAAGCAGGAGTATGACCGGCTGACGAGAGGGGATGTTGTGCGCACGATCGGGTGGGATGAAGAACAGAAAGTGATCTATGAAGGTGAGCTTCAGGAAAACTGGGTATTTGTTGAGGACTTTTCTCAGTATATGATGGCGGCAGAGTGTGTATTGCGGCCGGGAATGTCCGGCTGCGGTTTGTATAATGCGCAGGATCAGCTGATCGGCATTGCGTGCGGCAGTAACAAGGACGGGCAGCTGGTGGCGGTTCCTCTGCATGTGTTGCAGGCGAGGTGGGCGGATATAAAATAGATCGGCATGGGGAAAAGCCTGCAGAATGCAGCTGAAATTTATATAAGTTTTAGAATCCGTGACTTGACAATCCGGTTCAGATGGTAGAAAATAGAAGATGCGAATCGTTTGCAACAACTTTTACGCAGGTAAAAAGGGCAGGCGATCGGCAAAAGGAATGAGTGTGCCGACAGCCCGGTGTACAGGAAACATAGTGTGCTGTCAACACACAGGAAAGTGAGGAAGAAATACAATGACAAAAATTGATGTGGTATCTGGTTTCTTGGGAGCGGGAAAGACCACTCTGATAAAGAAGCTTTTGAAGGAGGCGCTGGACGGGTCTAAGACTGTGCTGATCGAGAATGAGTTCGGGGAGATTGGCATTGACGGCGGTTTTTTGAAGGATGCAGGGATCGAGATCAAGGAGATGAATTCCGGATGTATCTGCTGTTCTCTGGTCGGAGACTTCGGTACGGCGCTGAAGGATGTGATCGAGAAATATGCGCCGGAACGTATTCTGATCGAGCCCTCCGGTGTCGGCAAGCTCTCTGACGTACTGCGCGCAGTGGAGAATGTGGCGAAGGATCTGGATGTTCAGGTGAACAGTGCAGTTGCTGTGGTAGATGCATCCAAGGCAAAGATGTATGCCAAGAATTTCGGCGAGTTTTTTGTGAATCAGATTGAATATGCCGGCACGATCATTTTGAGCCGGACTGATAAGGTACAGGGTGAGAAGCTGGATGCGGCAGTGAACATTGTGAGAGAACACAATGATAAAGCTACGATCATTACCACACCGCTGGAGCAGTTGGACGGTAAGGATGTGCTTAAGACGATCGAAGGTGCGGATAAATTGGAGGACATGCTGAAGGAGATGCTTGAAAGCGTGCACGATGAGCACGAGCATCATCATCACCATGACCATGATCACGAGGACGAGCACGACCATGACGAGCATGAGCATCATCATCACCATGACCATGACGAGCATGATCATGATCACGAGCATGGCGAGGGATGCAGCTGCGGGTGTCATGATCACCACCATCATGCAGATGAAGTATTTTCCAGCTGGGGCATGGAGACGCCCAAGACATATACGAAGGAGCAGATCGAGCATATCTTCGAGGAGCTTGACAGTGGCTGGTATGGCGATATCCTGCGCGCGAAGGGCATGGTACCTGCTGAGGATGGTACCTGGATCTATTATGATTATGTACCGGAAGAGCATGATATCAGAAGCGGTAAGCCTGAGGTGACCGGTAAGATCTGTGTCATCGGTGCCAGATTGCGCGAGGAGAAGCTGGCGGAATTGTTTGCCGGGAAAACAGAGTAGGACTGCGGGAGAATGCAGGCGGGAGTGACTTGTCTGCGGATCGAAAGGTGAGGTAAGGTTAAAATGACAAAGCCTGTTTATGTGATCAATGGTTTTTTGGAGAGCGGCAAGACGGAGTTTATCAGTTTTACACTGGCTCAGCCATATTTTCAGATTAAAGGGAAGACATTGCTCATTCTCTGTGAAGAAGGAGAGAAGGAGTACGATGAGGCGCTTTTGAGAAAAAGCCGCACGGAGATCGAGCTTGTGGAGAATGAGGAGGATTTTACGCCTGCGACACTGACGGCCTTGGAGAAAAAGCACAAACCTGAGCGGATTATCATAGAATATAATGGCATGTGGAATTACAAGAACGCCAAATTTCCCTGGTACTGGAAGGTGGAGCAGCAGATCACAACGATCAATGGCTCAACTTTTCCCATGTATTATACAAATATGCGTTCTTTGCTGGCAGAGCAGATCAGAAATTCCGAGATGATCATCTTCAACCGTTGTGACGGGATAGAGGATCTCGGCAGTTACAAGCGCAATATTAAAGCAGTGAATCCGTCAGCGGACGTGATCTTCGAGGATTCCAACGGGGAGATCGATGAGATTTTCGAGGAAGATCTGCCCTATGATCTGCAGCAGGAGACCGTCGTGCTGGATAATCAGGGATACGGCATTTTCTATTTGGATGCAATGGATCACTTAGAGCGCTATATCGGCAAAAAAATACAGTTTGTAGCGATGGTTTTAAAGCCTGAGGGATTTCCGAAGGGATATTTTGTGCCGGGACGTATGGCGATGACCTGTTGTGCGGAGGATATGGCATTTTTGGGTTATGCATGTGAATTCCCCGGAGCAGACTCTTTGAAGCAAAAGGAATGGGTCAAGGTGACTGCCACCGTGTCCAAGGAATATTGGAAGGATTATAAAGGCGAAGGTCCGATCCTGCATGCGATCAGTGTAGAGAAGACGAAGGCGCCGAAGGAGGAAGTCATTAGTTTCTCATAAGTCTGCGACCGGCGGAAGTGAGGGAAAACAAGATGCCGGATAGGCAGGAGATTTGGGTTTTACAGTGGATTTTGAAAGGAATTAAGCAGTGATGTATAAGGAAGTGGCAATCGGATTGTTGATTCCTTTTGCGGGGACTACGGCAGGTGCCGCGTGTGTGTTCTTTCTGAAAAACGCGATCAGTCCCCTGTTACAAAGGATATTCACGGGATTTGCTGCCGGAGTTATGGTGGCAGCATCCGTGTGGTCATTGCTGATACCCGCTATGGATATGTGTGAAGGAATGGGGAAGATGGCATTCGTGCCGAGCCTCATCGGGTTATTGGCAGGCGTATTTTTCTTGCTGCTCATGGATTCATTTGTACCACACCTCCATTTGGGCAGCGATAAACCGGAGGGAGCGAAAAGCAGTTTGGGTCGCACGGCAATGTTGATGTTGGCGGTAACGATCCACAATCTGCCCGAAGGTGCAGCCTGCGGGGCAATTTTTGCAGGCGTGATAAACGGGGATGGTGCGATTTCCATGGCAGGTGCATTTGCATTGGCGCTGGGAATCGCAATCCAGAATTTCCCGGAGGGAGCGATCATTTCGCTGCCGCTTCGCAGCGAGGGAAACAGCCGGATGAAGTCGTTTTTGCTGGGGGCTTTGTCGGGGGCTGTTGAACCGCTGGGAGCGTTAGTTGCGATTTTGCTTGCAAATGTTGTCACACCGATCCTGCCGTATCTGCTGGCATTTGCAGCAGGAGCCATGTTTTATGTGGTGGTGGAGGAGTTGATCCCGGAGGCCAGTGAGGGCGAACATTCCAATGTGGGAACGATTGCGTTTGCAGTCGGGTTTGCTCTGATGATGGTGCTGGATGTGGCGCTGGGATGATGCAGCGTTGGGATGATGCAGCGGGCGGAAGTTATCCGGGGTAGCAGGCTGTAAATATCGGACCGAAATACCGGAGCAGAAGCAGCGGATCAGGAGACAAGAAAAAGAGAGACTTAGGTATGGAGAACGAAAAAGAAATACTGCAGTTAAAAAACAGGTTCCGGGATCTGGCCGATAAGGCCTTTTCCCAGAACATGTTTGCGTTTACGGGGTTCCTGGGATTGAGTGAGCAGGATATATTCTGGCAGATAGAACGGGAAGTCGGGTATGTCGGATATTCATTTTTTGGAGGCGCTGAAGAAACAGATCGCAAGATGGTGCGGTTCGGCAATATGGCAGAGCTGGGATACGAAGTGCCGTTTCCCATCGTGTGTATCCATATACAACCGCTGTTGGCCAAGTTCGCCGATGCGCTTTCACACAGGGATTTCCTGGGGGCGCTGATGAATCTCGGGATCGAGCGCAGTACACTGGGAGATATCCGTGTGGGGGACAAGGAAGCGTATTTTTTTTGTACGGATACCATTGCACCTTACATTTGTGAGAATCTGACACAGGTAAAGCATACACATGTAAAGTGTGATGTGGTGGAAGGAGCGAAGGAAATACCGGCGGAGGAGCCGGAGCGGGTGACGGTGCAAGTGGCTTCGCTGCGGGCGGACGCGTTGATCGCCAAAGTGTACAATAAGTCGAGAGAAAGTTGTCTGGAGCTGTTCCGGACGCAGAAAGTATATATAGACGGAAGGCTTTGCGAGAACAACTCCAGACAGTTGAAAGCTCAGGAGACTGTGAACGCCAGAGGATATGGAAAATTCCGGATCCTGGGAGAGGCGAGGGAGACCAAAAAGGGAAAGCTTGCGATAGAAGTGGCTGTGTATCGGTAGGACAGCAGGCGGCTGGAACACATAGTCAGTGCGGAAGAAGGTAACGGTATGTTTCAGTATTCAATTGAACAGTGGGTGCTGTTTTTTTATCTGTATTGTTTGTTTGGATGGTGCTTTGAGTCGGCATATGTTTCGTTGAGATCCGGTCATTTTGTGAACCGTGGATTTATGCGGGGACCGTTTTTGCCGATATACGGATCAGGAGCGATCATGATGCTTGTGGTCTCCGCTCCGTTTGAGAGCATGAAAGCACCGGGAAGGTATGTTTTGATCTATTTTGCCGGCTGTATCGGTGCTACGGCACTGGAGTACGTTACGGGAGTGGTGATGGAGGCTCTCTTTAAGGTGAGGTACTGGGATTATTCGGGGAAAAGGTTTAATTTTCAGGGACATATCTGTCTGAGCTCAACGCTTGCGTGGGGAGCATTGACACTGTTGGTGACAGAGTATCTGCATAAACCATTTGAGCGGCTGGTGCTTGGTGTGCCTGATGCGGTACTGACTATTATTGCAATGGTATTGACTGCATTGGTCAGCGCGGATTTTGTATTGTCCTTCAAGGCTGCTATGGATCTGAGGGACGTACTGATGCAGATGGAAAGGATCCGCGAAGAAGTGGCGCATATGCAGAAACGGCTTGATGTGTTGATAGCATTGACCGGTGAGGAATTGGAGAAATATCGAGATGAAGTGTCTGAATTGCGGGAAAAATATATGCGTCATATGGCTGACAAGGCCCATCTTACTGAGATGCGGGATGCTATTCAGCGTCATATGATCCGGTCGAATCCATCCATGAGATCAATACATTTCGGTGAAGCCTTAAGAGAACTCCAGGAGAAGTTAAACCGTGCAAAATAACAGGTTTCTTTTTCTGTAGAAATATGCTATGATATACAGGATAAAATTTATGGTGGGAGTTCTCCTATGGCTGTAGGGTTCGGGATTGTTTCCTGCCTGGTTGCGATCGGGCTGGTTTCAGGTATTATTTACCTATATAAAAAAGAAGATCCGGATCGGCGTCTCATCTCACGACTCATGGTATCAGCAATATTCGCTGTTCTGGGCAACGGGTTAGCTGTAAACATGCAGACGGAATGGGCGGCGTCTTTTTTCTATATGCTGTATTTTGTGGCAGCGGACTGGCTGGTGTTCCTTCTCATATATTTTACGGTCAAAAATGCGGAATATGAAGGGAGAAAGAAGAATAAGCTTGCTCTGTATGCGTTCTGCTGCGGTCTGGATACAGTGTCCATGGCTGCGAATTTTATCCGGCATCATGTATTTATCTGTAAAGAACAGGTGATGAATGGCAGAGTGGTTTATTGTCCGGAATTTCAGGTGCAGAATGCGGCCTTTTTTCTCCATATTTTGCTTCGGGCAAGCCTGATCGCTGTCTTGTTTTATACATATAGTGCAATGATGGTTCGAACGGTTAAATTGTATCGCGGCAGATACCGGAACCTGATCGGCTGTATTTTGGGATTTATCATCTTTAATTCAGCGTGCCATCATTTTTTTGATTTCCCGGATTTCGGTTCCTTGCTTTATGCTTTACTGGTGGTGGAGTGCGTTTATTTTTCCCGGTTTTATGTTTCGAGAAAAATTGTAGCGAAGGTGCTGTCTTTATTGACAGAGGATGTGCAGACCGGGTTGATCTGTTTTGACCGTTTGGGGAAATGTATACAGGTGAACGATGCGTTTCGCAATATGTTTGGGAAGGAAATGCAATGGGATTCTTATGAGGAGTATTTTTCCAGTTGGCGTATGTCCAGACACAACGGAGAGCTCAAGGAAGAATTTTGGCGGGAAGAGCATGAGATCGATGGTGAGACACGCTATTTTGATGCACATTTTAATATCCTTCAGGATGAAAACGGAAGTTATGTAGGAAGTTTCTTTTCTTTTGCGGATCGGACAGAAAGTGTTTTGGAATATGAGCAGAAGAGGTATGAGGCTACGCATGACGAATTGACGGATGTCTATAACCGAAAGCGCTTTTTTGAAGAAGTGGAGAAGAAACTGAAAGAAGAAACCGATATTGCGCATGTCATGGTGTGCATAGATGTGAAAGATTTCAGTGTGGTCAATGATCTGTTCGGAGAGAAAACAGGAAATCAGATTTTACAGCGGATCGCAGGATTGATGCGCAGAGACGCCAGCGAAACTACGGTTTACGGTCGATTGGAGTCAGACCATTTTGCCATGTTTATGCATGAGGAGAGCTTTGACGAAGCAAGTTACACAGAGTATCTGGAAGATCTGAAGCGGATCGTGCACAGCAGTGTCTATCAGATGCATGTACATGTAGGCGTGTACCGGATCATCGATCCTTCCATCAGCATCTCGGTTATGTGTGACAGGGCATTTGCAGCCATCATGTCGATCAAGGACAGTTATCAGCATATTGTCGCTTATTACACAGAGAGCATGGGACATACCGAGCAGCGGGAAAAGGTTATGATCGGGGAGTTTGACAGAGCGTTGGCTGCAGGAGAGTTCCAGATGTTTTTGCAGCCGCAGATTTCTGTGGGAGATTATCGGGTGCTCGGAGCCGAAGCACTGGTGCGCTGGGATCACCCGGTGCGCGGAATGATCTCGCCGGGGGTTTTTATTCCGGTATTTGAAAAGAGCGGTCAGATCACAAGACTGGACAACTATATGTGGGAGTTGGCATGTAGGCAGCTTCGTGCATGGAAGGATCAGGGGATTGAAGATCTGCATATTTCCGTCAATATTTCCCCGAAGGATTTTTATCTGGTAGACATATATAATACTTTTACTTCTCTGGTGGAACTCTATGGTATCGATCCGGCAAATCTTAAACTGGAGATTACGGAGACGGCATTGATGGAGGAGATTTCGAAACAGTTTTCCCTGTTGGAAAAGCTTCGGAAATATGGTTTTCAGGTGGAGATAGATGATTTCGGCAGCGGCTATTCTTCGCTGAATACGCTGCAGGATATTGAGGTGGACGTGCTGAAGCTTGACATGGGATTTCTGCATAAGACAAGCCATGGTAGACGGAGCAAGATCATCATGAATTCGGTCATTTCCATGTCCAGGGATCTGGGGCTTACGGTGGTTACCGAAGGGGTGGAAACGCAGGCGCAGGTGGACTATCTGACTTGGGCGGGATGCGATATCTTTCAGGGATATTACTTCTCGAAGCCTATACCGGTCAGGGAATTTGAGGCGAAATATCTGGAGAGCAGGAAAGGAATCTGACAGGGCAGCATAAGGCGGCAAGGTCACTGGAGGACAGAGAGCATGCAGATGTATGAGGTGACAGTTACGGCGGAGGATATGCAGACTGAACTGCAGAAAAAGTTGTTTTTTGCGGAAAACGAGGAGGATGCTCTGGATCAAATGCAGGAAATCCTGCAGGAACAGCATATCACCTATGGAATATGTCAGGCACAGGAAATATAAGACGGTTAATATAAAAAGAGAATAGAAACGGAGCTGCCCGTACCGGGAAAGTCGTGCGCAGCTCCGCTTTTTAGCTTAAAGAAAATCGTGTCCGGTTATTTGGAACGGCGCTCACGGCGTCTTTCCGCATATTTTTCCTCACAGTATTTGCAGCGATAGATTTCTTTCTGTTCATCGGCCAGGAAGAAGATCTGCGGCAGCCCCTGTTCAATGGAGGTGATGCAACGGGGATTGTGGCATCGGATAACGTTTTTGATCTCTTTGGGAAGAACCAGATCCTTTTTTTCCACGATTTCGCCGTTTTTGATCACATTAACGGTAATGCTGTGATCGAGAAAGGCAAGAATATCCAGATCCAGCATATTGATATCACATTCTACTTTCAAAATATCCTTTTTGCCCATTTTATCGCTGCGGGCATTCTTTATGATCGCAACAGTGCAATCCAGCTTGTCCAGATGCAGATTATCATATATATTCAGACTTTTTCCGGCTTTGATGTGATCCAATACAAAGCCTTCTTCAATTTTTCCGACGTTTAACATAGAATTCTCCTTTCAATAACAACTGTTATGATAACGTGCGTTACGGAAATATATTTACTTGGCTAAGCCAAGCAGAGTTATGATCAGTGCCATGCGGACATATACGCCGTATTGCGCCTGTCTGAAGTAGGCAGCTCTGGGATCCTCGTCCACTTCCACATCAATTTCATTGACGCGGGGCAGCGGATGCAGAATAAGCATATCGTCCTTGGCTAGCTCCATCTTTTCGGTAGTCAGGATATAAAAATCTTTTAAGCGGACATAATCTTCCTCATTGAAGAAACGTTCTTTCTGCACACGGGTCATATAAAGCAGATCCAATTCCGGCAGTACGTCCTCCAGGCGGATGACCTCGCGGTAGGGGATGCCTTTTTCCTTCAACATTTCTGTGATATAATCCGGGATACGGAGTTCTTCCGGGGAGATAAAAATAAAGTTTACATTTTCGTAGCGGACTAAGGCGTGGATCAGGGAGTGTACGGTCCGACCGAATTTCAGATCTCCGCACAGTCCGATGGTAAAACCGCCCAACCGTCCCTTCAGACTGCGGATAGTCAGCAGATCAGTCAAAGTCTGCGTAGGGTGTTGATGTCCGCCGTCACCTGCGTTGACCACAGGGATCAATGACTTACTGCTGGCAACTGTTGCTGCGCCCTCTTTGGGATGACGTATGGCGCAGATATCTGCATAGCAGGAGATTACACGGATCGTATCGGAAACACTTTCACCTTTGGCAGCGGAAGAAGAGTTGGCATCGGAAAATCCGATCACTTTTCCGCCCAGACGTATCATGGCAGATTCAAAACTAAGTCGGGTGCGGGTGCTGGGCTCATAGAAACAGGTTGCCAGGATCTTGCCTTCGCAGATATGGGCATATTTCGAGGGGGCATGCTCAATATCTGCGGCCAGATCGAAGAGACGGTCCAGTTCCTCTGTAGTAAAGTCAAGGGGAGAGATCAAATGTCGCATTATAAATTTCCTCCATTCTCATAAAAAGCCGAAGGGAAAGATTTTCCCTTCGACCTCATTGTCTACTTTTGGTAAGATAACAGATCCGATACACTTTTGCGCTTCGGAGCTTCCGGTGACTGATCGGGATAGCCGACAGCAATGAGAGCAACTAACTCCTGTTCATTCGGAATTCCCAACAGTTCCACGATATCTTCTTCATCATAAAGACCCATGATCACAGTGCCTAAGCCCTGTTCAAATGCGGCGAGACAAAAGGCTTCACTGGCAACGCCGGCATCAAACATCTGCCAACCGTCACCTTTACCGGTAGAGAAAGACCCGTCTCTTTCGTAACCGCTGCGGCCTTTTACGACAGTAAGGGCAATCACCATAGGTGCATTGTTCATGATAGCACCGTTGCCTGCCCAGATCTTGGTGCATGCGGCCAGCTTCTCTTTCATTTCGCCCTCAACTGCGATATAACGGGTAATCTGTGTGTTTTTCCAACTGGGGGCATAGGAAGCGGTCTCGACAATCTGCTCCAACAGTTCATGGGAAACCGGCTGATCGGTAAATCTGCGGATGCTTCTGCGCCCAACGATACATTCTTTTGCAGTCATGTAGGTCTCCTTTCCGAAAGCTGCGTACTTTCGTACGTTTCTATATACTCTTGTACTATGATAGCATCTTCAGACAGCAATTTCAATGAAAATTTGGAGGTCTCTCACAAATTGACATGCAAGCATGTCATCCTGGCTCATTGCCTGCGAAAATAAAAAGAATTGCATAATTAGTAAATATCACTTATAATGGGTAAAGAAAGAGAGGTGCTTGCCATGGAGTTTTTAGAGAGAAAGCGTTGGGTATTTTTCGGATTACCTTTTACCTTTACCAAATATTCTATCCGGGAGGATATGATCACGGTCACCAGCGGGCTTTTTACCACGGTGGAGAATGATTGCTATATGTATAAAGTGCAGGATGTGGAGCGGACAGCAAGTCTGGGAGAGCGTATTTTCGGGTTGGGAACGATCATCTGTTTCACCGGCGACACTACGCATCCGAAGCTGGAACTCCGGCATATTAAAAATTCCAAGGCGATCAAAGAGTTTATACTCAAGGAATCTGAGGAGGCGCGATTGAAGAGACGTACTGTCAATATGTTGGATATCGGTTCCGGGGATATCAGCGATGTGGAGCTTGATCAGTAGAAAAGTTCGGGAGCGGACAGACAATCGGAAGTTTGGTTTTGCGTGGAGCAGGGCGAAATCGTCAGATTTCGTCCTGTAATTATTGTGATTTTTCGATCGCCACAGAGGATAAAAGCGGGAGGCGTGAATCGTGACCTACAAAGAAGCAATGGAATACATAGAACAGATCCAGCCTTGCGGGATCGTGCCGGGACTGGATAGTATCAGGGAACTCTGCCGATCGCTTGATGATCCGCAGAATGATCTTAAATTTGTTCATATTGCGGGAACCAACGGAAAAGGCTCCGTGCTTGCATATATTTCCACCATATTGAAAACAGCAGGATACCGGACCGGTCGCTATCTCTCGCCTACCATTTTTGAGTACAGAGAGCGGATCCAGATAAACGGCAGAAATATCTCCCAAAAGGATCTGTGTTCGGGCATGGCCTTGGTAAAAAAAGCCTGCGAAGATATGGTGTCGAGGGGATTGCCTCAGCCTACTCCTTTTGAAGTGGAGACCGCGCTGGCCTTTTGGTATTTTCGCAGTAAAAACTGTGATATTGTCGTGTTGGAAACCGGGATGGGCGGGCTTTTGGATGCCACAAATCTGATCACTACCACACAGGTGGCGGTACTGGCGTCTATCAGTATGGATCATATGAAATTTTTGGGAAATACGCTTGGGCAGATCGCAGAACAGAAAGCAGGGATCATGAAAGAGGGATGTCCTGTGGTGACAGCCGGACAGATGCCGGAGGCTTTTGCGGTGGTACAGAAGGCAGCTGATAAAAAACATTGCCCCCTGCGGGTTGCTGATCCGGCAAGGATCTCTCATGTAAAGTGCGGCACCGGGCGGTATCTCGAACGGCAGCGGTTTGACTATAAATGTGAGGATGAAACGGTCTTAAAGAATCTGGAGATCAATCTGGGCGGCGCGTTTCAGCCGGAAAACGCAATTCTGGCGATTGAGGCCATTGGCGTATTGCGGGAAAAAGGGTTTGCTATTCCCGAGAAAGCTCTGCGAAAAGGCCTGGCGGAAACGATATGGAAGGGCAGGTTTTCGGTGATCGCGAGAAAACCTCTTTTTGTGGTCGATGGCGCACACAACGAGGATGCGGCGAGGAAACTTGCAAAGTCTGTCGAATTTTATTTTACAAATAAGCGAATTATCTATATAATGGGAGTGTTGAGGGATAAAGAGTATGAGAAAGTGATCGCGCTTACGGAAAAGTATGCGGATCAGATCATAACCGTCACACCGCCTGAGAATCCAAGAGCCTTGGATGCCTATGAACTGGCGCAGGAGATCGCCAAAGTCCATCAGGCAGTGACAGCGGCGGACAGTCTCGAGGAAGCTGTTGAAATGGCAAGGCTTCTGGCAGGAGAGGAGGATGTCATCCTGGCATTCGGTTCCCTTTCCTATCTGGGGAGACTAATGAAAATTGTGGAAAGGCAGACAACATGGTAGATCAGAATAAAATAAAAGAAGCGGTAAAACTTCTGTTAGAGGGTATCGGTGAAAATGTGAGCAGGGAAGGCCTGGCAGATACGCCGGAGAGGATTGCCCGGATGTATACTGAGATTTTTGCCGGGATGGATCAAAATGCATCGGAACACCTTTCCAGAGTCTTTACTGTGGAAAATAATGAGATGGTCCTCGAGAAAGATATTGTGTTCTATTCCATGTGCGAGCACCATATGCTTCCCTTTTACGGGAAGGCACATATCGCTTATATTCCGGACGGAAAGGTTGTGGGACTGAGTAAGCTTGCCAGAACGGTGGAGGTATATGCGCGCCGGCTGCAGATCCAGGAAAAAATGACCGGACAGATTGCGGATGCGATCATGGAAAATCTGTCGCCGAAGGGAGTCATGGTCATGGTGGAGGCAGAGCACATGTGCATGACTATGCGCGGAGTGAAGAAACCCGGAAGCCAGACCGTGAGTATTGCGGCGAGAGGTGTTTTTCAGGAGAATGACAGATTGCAGAAACAGTTTTTCGGGATGTTAGGGGTGCGATAGAATGATGTTCCGCTGTTTGTGGCAGCTTTTTTGACTTTGGACGAGGGCAGGGAGAGAAATAAATGAGCGGGCAGGAGAAAGGCAGATGAACAGAATAGACCGGATTTTGGCGCATGAGTTGTTTCGGTATCATCTGGAGGAGAATCGAAGAGCAGAGAGGGACAGAATATTCTGTCATCATGATATGATACATTTTCTGGATGTTGCGCGGATCGGAGAGATCCTGAATCTGGAACAGCGGTTGAGCTTGGAACGGGAGTGGATCTATGCGGCAGCTCTTTTACATGATCTGGGAAAGCATATCCAGTACGCGGAGGGAACGCCACATGAACTGGCAAGTGCAGATATTGCCCCGCAGATCTTAAGCGATTGCGGGTTTACAGCGGATGAGACGAGGGTGATCGTTGAAGCGATCCGGAATCATCGGAATGCCGGGATTGCAGATTCCCGGGATCTGAACGGTGTATTGTATCGCGCAGATAAAGCGAGTCGGGCCTGTTTTGCCTGTGAAGCCCGGGCGGAGTGTAACTGGAAAGGTGAGAAGAAGAACCTGAAGATCCGTTATTGAACGGATAAGGGTAAGAGGCGGAGATAAGAGGCGATTTAAGGATGAATACCACGAAAAGAAACGATCAGGAAGCGATTAAAAAAACAGTAACACTGTACCGGCAGACAGCGGAAACAGCAGGGCAAACCGGTAGTGAGGGCGAACTCCGGATAGGAGGACACATTTTCAAGCGGCAGAATAAAACCTATGTTATGGGAATTTTGAATCTGACGCCGGATTCTTTTTCTGACGGCGGGAAATGGATGGATGCGGATGCCGCCCTGAGACGGGTGGAAACCATGTTGGCAGAGGGAATGGATATTCTGGATGTGGGCGGCGAGTCCACAAGACCCGGATATACCCGGATAACCGCGGCAGAGGAGATCGAACGGACAGCGCCGGTGATCGAACGGATCAAAGCATGTTTTGACGTTCCGGTTTCGCTGGATACCTATAAGGCGCAGGTGGCCCGTGCCGGAATTGCGGCCGGAGCTGACCTGGTCAATGATATCTGGGGGTTGAAATATGATCCGGATATGGCGAAGGTGATCGCTGATTCAGGTGTGCCCTGTTGTCTCATGCACAACCGGAACGAGGCAGTGTATCGCGAGTTTATGGAGGAAGTGAAGGCGGATCTGGCTGAGAGTCTGGCTATTGCGGAGCGTGCCGGAATTGCCCGCAGGAAAATATTGCTGGACCCCGGTGTGGGATTTGGCAAAACATATGAGCAGAATCTGTCGGTGCTCCAAAATATGGCGCAGATCAAATCACAATTTACCTGTCCGATCTTACTCGGGTGCAGCCGCAAGTCAGTGATCGGACTTACTTTGGACGTGCCGGTTGCCGAGAGACTCCCCGGCACATTGGCTACGACAGTCTATGCGGTGATGCAGGGCTGTATGTTTGTGCGGGTTCATGATATCCGGGAAAATGTGCAGGCGGTGCGCATGACAGAGGCGATATTATACGCAAAAAGATGATCGGTAAGATTGGTAAGTAAGCGGAAACGGAGGAAATAGAAATGAGCAGAGATGAGATCAGAATCGATAACCTGGAGGTTTTTGCCTACCATGGAGTAAGAAAGGACGAGAAAGAAAACGGACAGACCTTTTATGTCAATGCGGTTTTATATACGGATATCCGGCCGGCGGGCAGAGAAGATGATGTAAGTCTTTCTACCAATTACAGTGAGATCTGCCATTTTATAACCAATTGGATGCAGGAAACGATCTATGATCTGATCGAAACCGTTGCGGAAACCCTGGCGGAGCAGATACTATTGAGCTTCGGTGCCATACAGGGTATTTCCTTAGAGATCCGCAAGCCGCATGCACCGGTAGGCCTGCCCTTTGAATCCGTATCGGTACGGATCGAGCGGAGCTGGCATCAGGTATATCTGTCAGTGGGATCCAATCTGGGAGACCGGGAGGCTTATTTGAAGGAAGGTATTGTAAAACTGGAGGATCATCCGCTGATACAGGTACAACAGACCGCAGATTTCATTGAGACAGAAGGGTACGGGTTTACCGATCAGCCCAAGTTTCTCAATACGATGGTGAAAGCACGTACCTTGCTTACACCGAGGGAACTGTTAGAGCAGTTAAATCTTATCGAAGATGCTGCAGGACGTACCAGAGAGGTGCATTGGGGACCGCGGACGCTTGATCTGGATATCATTTTCTATGATAAACTGATCTACGAGGACAATGTATTGATCCTGCCTCATGTGGATATGGAAAATCGCTATTTTGTGCTGAAGCCGTTGAGTCAGCTGGCACCGAATTTCAGACATCCGATCCTGGGGAAAACGGTGACGCAAATGCTGGATGCTCTGGAGACAAGGAAGAATTGATCATGGCGGGAGAGAATACGTATATTCATTTGGATGAAAAGACGATACAGAAGGTGGACGAACAGATGCCGCCCGAGGAGGAACTGGAGAATCTCGCAGAGTTTTTTAAGGTGTTCGGTGATGTGACCAGACTGAAGATCCTGATCGCCCTCAGATGCTCGGAGATGTGCGTCTATGATATTTCTACGCTGTTAAATATGTCCCAATCCGCGATCTCCCATCAGCTTCGTGTATTGAAACAGCTCGATCTGGTGAAAAACCGCAGGGAGGGAAAGACGATATTTTATTCCCTGGCGGATAGTCATATTGTAACGATCCTGAGTCAGGGGCTGGATCACATTGAGGAGGGGTGATCACTCTCCGAAGAATGTATATTGTCTGCTGCCCAATGCAGAGTGATACAGAGAACCGCTTATCCCGTATTGCTGGAAATAAACATAGCGGGATGTCATATTGATATTGCTGAAAACGCCGTCTGCCAACACAAACGGGTCGCTGCCGTCCGTGCGCATGCACTTGAGTTGTGGGCTCACGGCGTCACTTGTCTGATAGTAGATCAGACCGTTTCCCACATTAAAACAATCAACGCGGTCATGCGTGAGCACTTCCACTTCCTGAGAAGACAGAGAGTAGCGGCAAAGTCTGTATTTTGCCGACACATCCATATAATAAATATGATCTCCATCTAAGACAGGATACCAGATATTGCTGTTCCATATCCGCATAAAATCATCATTTGCTGTATTCCACTGATATAAGGCGTGGTCATTCTCGGTGCCGTTATAGTAGATCATACCGTCTTTGGCGCAGGCCGGATTTACCACAAAATCAGCCAGTTTTACCTGCTCGGACTTATCTATCTTCAGCTTATAGAACAGCGGTTGCCCGCTGCCTGCTGTCTGCAGATAGAGATAATTGTCCACCAACTGCCCGCAGGTCACTATATCCTTGGTAAGTGCCACGGAGTGTGAGCCGTCCAGCGCGCTGCGGTTCAGGGAATGATTGCCTATCACACTGGCGAACCCGTCTGTGTCGGAAGGGTTGAGCTGATAATAATACAGATAATTTCCACCGGCTAAAATGTTGCGCACAGACATGGAATAGAGCTTGCGGATATTTTGTTCGTCAGCTGTCATGGAATAGAGTGCGCCGCCGTCCCGGGGGTTGGAAAAATAAACCGTGTCGTTATATTCACAGAATAAACCGGCATTATTCAGATTCCCGGCGGTATTCCCTACGGTGCCGGCAGGATTCAGCTCTATCCTGGAAGAAAAAAAAGAATAGTAGACGGCTGCCGCTGCAACAAGCAGTAGAAGAACAATACAAACAATATAGAAAGCGGGACTCAGCCCTTTTTTAGTTTTTGCCATTAAAATGCCCCCATTTCAATCCTCGGATGTCTATAGTATACTCTTGTTTATGCTTGCTATCAAGCGGGTTTTGGTATAAGATAATTGTGGGATAGTGCGGGAAATTTTCATATAAAGCAAATGCCATTGTGTATAGCAAATGTTTCAACGCGGACACGCATATTTATGCACAATGAATACAAAGTTAAAATGATACGTTATATGTTAGAGGACGTACTATACAATTTGACGAAAATGCGGGAGACAACGGAAGATGGACTTAGGAGAATTGAGGCAGGGATTGGATGAGATTGACGCACAGATCGTGGAGCTGTATGAGAAGCGGATGGACATCTGTGCGCAGGTAGCGGAGTATAAAATTGAAACCGGGAAAAAGGTATTCGACAGAGTCAGAGAGCAGGAGAAGATTGCGAAGGTGCGCTCCCTGACCCACAATGAGTTTAACGGGCTTGGTGTGCAGGAGCTCTTTGAGCAGATCATGTCCATGAGCAGGAAACTGCAGTACCGGCTGATCTCGGAAAAAGGGGGGCAGGGCAAGCTGCCCTTTATCGGCGTGGACGACCTGGATACGAAAAAGGCGAGAGTCGTATTCCAGGGAGCGGAGGGGGCTTATTCCCAGATGGCCATGATGCAGTATTTCGGGGAGAGCATTCAGAGCTTTCATGTGGATACCTTCCGGGATGCTATGAGTGCCATAGATGAGGGGAGCGCGGACTTTGCGGTGCTGCCGATCGAGAACTCTACTGCGGGTATTGTCAATGAGATTTACGACCTTTTGGTGGAGTTTGAGAACTATATTGTAGGGGAACAGATCATACGGATCGAGCACTGCCTGCTGGGGGTGCCGGGGGCGCAGCTTTCCGACATCAGAACCGTGTACTCTCATCCGCAGTCTCTGATGCAGAGCGCCAAATTTCTGGCAGACCACCCCTGGCAGCAGATCAGCATGCAGAACAATGCCTTTGCGGCCAGAAAGGTGGCGGACGAGCAGGACAAGTCCCAGGCAGCTATCGCCAGCGCTTTGGCGGGGCAGATCTATGGGCTGGAGATCTTAAAGCAGGGGGTGAATCAGTCCGGGACTAATTCCACCCGGTTTATCATCGTGACCAATCAGAAGATTTTCCGGAAGGATGCGTCCAAGGTGAGCATCTGTTTTGAAGTGCCTCATGAGAGCGGATCGTTGTACCATATGCTGTCCCATTTTATTTACAACAACCTGAACATGACCAAGATTGAGAGCCGCCCGATAGAAGACCGCAACTGGGAGTATCGGTTCTTTGTGGATTTCGAGGGAAATCTGGCGGACAGTGCGGTGAAGAATGCACTAAGGGGGCTTCGGGACGAGGCGCGGAATATGAAGATTTTGGGAAATTATTAGGGGGAAGGATACAACAGGAGGAGACTACACATGCGCGAACAGGAGCTTTTACTGTACAGAGATTTTGA
>CADBNO010000034.1 GCA_902796105.1 uncultured Lachnospiraceae bacterium
AAGTCTAACTTATTTTGTTACATAGTTCCGTAAAAATCATGTACTTTATGATTTTTCGTGAGCTGTCATTTCATGACAGCTTCTTACCGATCGATCTCCGTAATCTCCTTGATCTTGATATTCTCCAACACCATCTGTCCCACGAACTCCCTGAGCGGCGCTTTGGTCAGATCCACCTCATAGACCTTCGTGCCGTCGGCACGCTCGCCCAGCATCTCATAGCCGGCCTTTGTGTAAAAATCCTCCACCGGCTTGTTTTTGGCCGTGGGAATATAATATCCGCGCAGCTTGGTAAAATGCTCATCCAGCATCTCTAACTCCACATCCTTCAAAATGCCGTACTCCACATTCTTGCCCATGACGCGGCAGCTCATCAGAAATTCCTCGATCACCGGAACCGACTGGGACATATCCACGATCACACAAGCCACCACGCCGTTGTCGCCGAAACGGTCCTCCACGCGGTAAGCAAACACCTTCTGATAGGGATCTGTCAGGATCTGCTGCAGCTCGCTCATGGTATGCCGCACCGTTGTCAGATTAAACTGATTCGTCTTGTTGACCATGTCCTCCAGACGTTTCAGATGATTTTCCGCCTCCACTCTGGTGACCACGATCTTTAATTCCCTGAGATATTCATAAAAATTACCGGTCGATTTCTTCAGTTCCATACGTTTGGCGTTCTCCGCGTATTGTGCTGTTTTATCCAGATCCTCTTTGGTCAGAACACTCTTCTCAAAATACTCATGATAGATGGAAGTCATAGCCGGAGCCAGTTCTTCAGGATTCTCCGGGAAATCCGGAACGGTCACCTGCGGCAGCATCTGCGCAACTTCCATGCGTTCCTGCGGGCTGTCGTCCCAGAACACAAATGAATCCAGACCCAGATTCAGTTCCTGCGCGATCTCCCGGATATTCTCGCTCTTCGCGTTCCAATTGATACGCTTTGCCGCGAAATGCTCAGGTTTCAGTACCATGTGCGGATGGTTTTGCAGGATTGCTTCCGCATCCTCCTCATTATTCTTGGACACGATCGCCAAAAGCACGCCCTGTTTCTGCATCTGCCGGATCACACGCTGGTGATTCTTATAGGCCAGTCCGCTGTGATCCTCGGACAATACCACCGGATCCTGCTCATGCTCCCCGGCCAGTCCCCCCCAGAGTGTATGATCCAGATCCAGAACCAGGACCTTTTTGGGAGTACGATATTCCATGCGCACATAGCGCAGGATCAGCTCTGCCAACCGCTTCTGTGCCTCATTGCTGAGCAGGATCTTGCCCATATACCACATTTTCGCGGAAAAGGCGTTCTCCTCACCAAGTTGCCCGATCATCCTGCGATATGGAAATTTCCGCACATTGGGAAATTTCTCGCACAGGGTATCCAGCCTCTCCGTCCAGAGATTTTCAAGTGCCACGCGATCCACCATAAGATCTGCCGCTTCCAGTTCCGGGCTCCACAGATAAACATCACTCACATAGTAGATCCGCTCCGGGCGCAGTGACTCCGCAAACCCGGCATACCACTGTTCCACACGCTCCTCCACCGCAGTTCTGTCAAACTCATGCTCTGCCAGCTCAGCCAGATCCATCACCACAAAGGTAATCTCCGGATCAAACTGATTGTAGTCGGAATTCGGGTTCATCATAGCTCCCAGCTCATTTCCGTAACCTGATGGCTGGTGAACATCGGCTTCCCGGGAAAGCCGTCTGCTCACAGAACTCATATTTACATTCGAAAGCAGCGTGATACGTCGCTTCTTTGCCACACTTTCTTCTGCCATGATCGCGTTATCACTCCTTCTCACCATTCCTTCAAATATCTGACATCGCAGGTAAAATGCGCCGTATTGCCCAGCGCATGGTCAATTCTCTTAAAACCGTATTTTTCGTACAGTTTATGCGCAGCCACCATATTGGCAAATGTCTCCAGATAACACCTTTGATAATATTGCGCAGCATAGGTTAACGCCGTCTCCATCAACAGCTTCGCCACACCGCTTCCCCGCACCTCGGGAATACAATACATCTTCTGGAGCTCGCAGGTCTTTGGCACCCCTGTCAAAGGACCGATCCCCACGCCACCGACCACTTCTCCGTTTCCTCGTACAGCCACCCAGTAGCTGCAGCCTGGGCCTTGGTATATCTCCGAAAAGCGGCCCAGATCCGGATCTGTCCATGCACAGCCCTCGTGATCTCCGCCAAACTCGACCAGACAGGCTCGAATGATCTGTTCAATCCTGCTGTTGTCTTTTTTTTCGATTTTTCTGATCTGATATTCCATATGCTCTCCGCTGCCAGTCACCCTTTCCTGCGGTCATCCCACATTCTTCACAACGCCGACGGATATATATCCGTCCAACACCGCGCGCAGGTCGGTACCCGGCTCCGCAATTTCCTGATATACGCCCTCTACCATGTATCGTCTGCCGCCGTTGGGAAGCTGCTCTATCTGCTTATACCCATCCTTGAATAACGTGCTCGCCGAAACGGGTCTGTCACGCAAAATTCCCTTGTATTCCGCAAGCGGACAATCCGGGAAATTAATGTTGATGATCCTTCTTGGATCCGGTTCGGTATCTATATATTCCGCAAGAAGCTGCTGCAGACAATGATCCGTGACCTCATGTCCCCCTCTGCCCTCAGAAAGTGCAATAGCGGTATATCCCTGAAACGCCCCCTCAAAAGCAGCTCCCGCAGTCGCTGAATACTGAAGATCCGTAGCCGTATTATAACCGAAATTGATGCCGGTCAAAACCACATCCGGCTTGTAAGGCATCACTGCCATACTCCCTACCCGCACACAATCCCCTGAGCTGCCGCTGCAGCTAAACGCACGCACGCCTTCAATCCCCAAATCATAAGGATATACATCAAACGGCCTGTGCAGGGAAATGCTGTGGGACGCCCCGCTTCTCTCTCCATCCGGTGCCACGACCCATACTTCCCCGAATGTTACAGCCGCAAGTACCAATCGTCTCAGACCGTCCGCTTCAATGCCGTCGTCATTTGTGATCAGTATTTTTCTCTGCGTCATTCCGGAATCTCCTCTCCACTGAGGCGGATATGGAAATCGATCAGGTTTGCCAGATAAAACAGGATCGCGCTCTCATCCTCCTGCCAGATCCGCAGGCTGCGCGGCTCTGCGCATATCAGATACCCTTGCGTCTCCTTACTGTCCATGCCGATCCGCACGATGATCACGGTTTCCACTTCCCGCTTTTTCAACGCCTCATAGAAGACAGGACTTTCATATTCGATCCGGCGAAACGAATTGGTCGAATAAATATCTTCTTTCATCAACGCTCCGATATCGTTTACCACTTCCTCCACATCCGGCGTGCAAACCGCGTGCATGATGCCGTGTTTGCCGACATAATACAGATCCGAGATACGAAGCTCCTCCAGCAGTGTCTTGCTGACCGCCTGCATTTTTTCCTTCAGAGTCGCTCCGCCGTTGTAAAACTGCTGTGCAATGGTATGCAGCATGGTATACAGACCGTGCTTGGCAATCTTTTGGATCTCCAGATTCTTATGCAGCTCCTCGCGGTAAAAGATATAGCAGTTGCGCCCTTTGGTCTTGCCTCTGTATAAGGTCTTGTCGATCAGGGCAAAAAGGCTGTCAAAATCGGACGCATCTGTCGGAAAAGTAGCACAGCCTATGGTACCGGTAATGAAAGGTCTGCAATTCTCCAGATCGATATTTTTACGAAGCACTGTGTCGTTATAATAAAAATCGTTCAGCCACGGTTTTTTCTCTTCATTGGTCAGGTCGCGCAGATTGACGATAAGGATCTCGTCTCCGCCAAACCTCCCGGCAACGGCATAGCCGTCCAGAAAGCGGATCAGATCATTTGACACACCGATCAGCACACCGTCTCCCACATGATGTCCGTATGTATCGTTGATAAACTTGAAATTGTCAAGATCAAGCATGGCGAATGTGAACGGTGTTCCCTCTGCAATAAGTGAACGGACAAATCCCAGGATATACCCGCGGGCAACAATTCCGGTAAGCGTATCCAATACCACGTCCAGCCGGTTTTTTTCCAATATTTTTGCAAAATAAGGATATTTCTCTAACTGCTCCTTCGTATACATCGTTTTCCCTCCCCCGGTTTATATTCTGGCCCGCTCCTCCGCCAAATTATAGAGTGCCTGAAGATTATGCACCTCTGAGTATCGTGCGATCCCCTTCTTAAAATATACGGTACAGGGAATACGATCCACCATCTTGATGTTGTGCACGCCTGTTTCAATTTTATCTGAAAGCTTCTCCAGATCTGTCTCGGAACTGCACTGGGACAGCACCATAAAATGATCCCCGCTGTAACGGGCTACCACACCGTTGATGCCCACATATTTCCGCAGAGCCTGTCCGACTGTACGGAGCAGGGAATCCCCCCATTCCACACCATGGTTCCGATTGTACTCCCTAAAGTTTTCAATGTTTAAGTAGATCACACCAAAGTCCAGCTCCTGCTTCTGATAGCTCTCCTGATAGCGAAGCATCGCGTTAAACATGCCAAGGAAGTTCAGCATACCGGTATGCGGATCGATGGTCTCCGCCCGATTCATGATATCCTCCTGGTGATTATCGCCCCTCTGCAGGTTCTCCACATCAGCCTCTCCACCCGCTGTATGTTTCTTTGTCACATCGCGGAAACAGCCGATCAGACCTACGATCTTCCCATCATCATAGATCGGCATCTTGCTGGCGATGATATCCCGGATCTCTCCCCGGTTCAGACAGTGTCCTTCCACTTCATTGGTTCGGATGCCGCTCTCCAGGATCATCTCCTCGTCGCTCTTATACGGCTGCGGATCCACATGCCAGCCCATCTCCTCATCGTTCTTGCCCAGCAGATCTGCCTCCGAATGAATGCCATAGTACTCCAAAAAGCTCCGGCTGGCTCCGCGGAATTTTCTGTCGCGATCCTTCCAGAAGAACTTGAATGTGGAGTTCTGCACCAGATTATTCCATAGCACCATCGCCGTCATGTCCTTCTCATTGATCGCACCGCTGGAGAAGGCGTTCTGTCTGGCGTTTCTTTTCTCTGCGGAAAGATTCGCCTGCCGCATAACCGGTATGTTATTACTGTCGATCAATCTGCTGCAGCACAGTATTTTCCTGTCCTGCCTGTCTCCCGCATACAGCAGGATATTTAACTGCCATTTATAATTCCCGCCGATCGTCAGTATGCGGAACGGTGCCGAAATAAACGGCGCCAGACTTTCCTCCAGCCGCTTTTCCACTGTAGACATATCCATGAATGTCAGGTATCGCTCTTTGTCCTCCGGATAAATCTGCTGGTCCGCAAACATCCGCAGCTCCTCCTCAACAGGCAGCCTGTTGTATTCCTGCATACGCTGTGTCGACAGGTATATATTCTGGGAAAAGCCGGTGTTCAGATCGACTACATCCATCTCTTCGTATAAGGAAAACAGATCGTTCGCATACTCAGCCAGACGGTTGTCCTTCACCACATTGGAATCGCTGGAAATATTCTGTAAAATGGCCGCATAGGCGCTTCCGCCGGGATAATCCGCTACATGCCGCACCTGCGCGAAGCAATGCTTACCGTTGCGGATAAAATTCACCGTCTCAACTGCTTCGGTCTTCTTAGCCTTCTGAAAAACAGCTTTACACTTTGTGCTGAAAGCCGAATCCAGATCCTCATATTTGCGCTCCACTGCCTTGAGAGAATTTATTCCTACACTTTTCAGCGTGAGAAGGTAATGTTCGTTGGCAAAGAGGTAGTGCATCTTTTTGCCGGATATTTCGATCACGGCAAAGGAAACCTGACCTGTTTCCGCTAAAGTTCCGTTCACCTCGCCGTCGGCCGATACCATCAACGGTGTCGGACTCAGCATATTGATATTTCCAATGTCATGATAATACTGTTTTTTGGCCGCATCCTCCAGCAGAAAATGCTCGTCACGCAGATGCTGCATGCACTGTTCATAGGGCAATGGCTTGCCGATAAAATAGCCCTGTGCCTTTTCGCAGCCGATATTCCGCAGGAAATTCAGCTGTTCTGCCGTCTCCACGCCTTCCGCCAGCGTATGAACGCCGATCCGCTTGGACATATCCACAATAGAGCGTATGATCTCCTTCGCCCGCGCATCAAAATCCCGCATGAACAGCATATCGATCTTCAGCGTATCAAACTGGTAATCTTTTAAAACATTCAGGGAAGAATAGCCGCTGCCGAAATCATCCATCCATACCCGCAGACCGCTCTCCCAAAAACGGTCTATGGCATCATGCATCCGCGCCTCATTATTCTCCATCATGCTTTCCGTGATCTCCACATGGAAGATATCCCGGGGCAGCTTGTTGGCATGGATCGCATTCTCTATGACGCTATGAATATCACAGAGCTGGAAATCCAGTCGGGACAGATTGAACGATACAGGAACAATCTTGCGTTTTAATCTCTGTAATTCGGCATACTGTCTGCATATGCTCTCGATGATGCAGGTGTCCAGCCTGTGGATCAGCATCGCTTCTTCCAGTACCGGAATAAACATCGCCGGGGAGAGAACCCCGTATTGCGGGTCATCCCATCTCGCCAGCGCTTCCATACTGCAGACCTCTTTCGTGAGCGTCCGCACCACCGGCTGATAGTACACCTTGATGTACCCCTTTTCAATCGCTGTATCCAGTTGGTCTACCACATAAGCCTTTAGAATATCCGGCTTCATTTTGTCACTCATGTGTCTCTCTCCCTTCTGCGCAGCAGAATTTATCCTGTTATCTGCTCCGCATTTTCCGCACAAACAGTTTCAGGCGATAGTACAAATAAAACTTAAGATCCGATCCCGCCTGCATATAGATCAGTTCCTGCTCCTCCTCACCGGTAAACCTCTGAAAATAAGGATTCAGCCGGAACCCCGGAAATTTCACCTTAACCCCCTGACGCAACTCTCTCACAAAAGAAAGCTTCGGATGCTTGACCCCGGACATGTAGGAAAACAAAGTGTTCACATAATATAGCTCCGTAAACCGATATTCGATCTCATCATGATAGGCGTCCAGAAATCCGCGCCATTTACATTCGCCGTACAAAAGTTCAGCTGCTTTCATACGGTCGCGGCATCTTTCCTCTGTGATATGATGCACGGTAGAAACATTATGCTGGTAGTAATAATACAGAGGTTCCTCCACACGTTCAAAATGAGTAAAATACAGGGACCATACAGGTCCTGCGCAATTATCTTCGTAGAAAATACCCTCCGGAAAGCTGAGTTTGTTTTCCCGGATGACGGAATGCCTGTATATCTTGATCACCATGCTTCCGGAGCGCATGATGAGGCTTTTATGCTTTTCCCTGTCCAACACGCCGGTCTGGGATGCATCATTGTTGGCAACGATCTTTCCCACTTCCATGGTATGTTCTGTCACCAGATTGTAGTCACAGCCCACCATGTCGGCGCCGGTTTTCTCCGCTTTGTTCAAAAGCTTTTCATAATAATCCGGAGTCACCCAGTCATCACTGTCGATGAACCCGATCCACTCACCCTCCGCGATCTTCAGACCGGCGTTCTTGGCGCCGCCCTGACGTCGGTTGCGCTCATTATGAAGGACCCGGAACGTCAGGTTCTTGCGCTGAGCTGCATTTTGTCCGTATTTTTGCTCATACTCACGCAGAATTTTCAGGGACCGGTCTGTAGAGGCATCGTCTACCGCAATGATCTCATAAGGCTCCTGCATGGTCTGCGCGACCAGCGAGTTCAGGCAATATTCCAGTTTTTGATCAGCGGCCATATTATAGACCGGCACGATAATACTCAGTTTCATGGCTGTTCTCCGCGCTCTATCGTCGCTTTTCCGTTCTCCACCCGATATACCAGATCGCACTTCTCAATGGTCTGCAGTCTGTGGGCAATGATGACCAGCGTCTTCCGGCCATGCAGGCGGTTAATGGATTCCATGATAGCCGCCTCTGTATCGTTATCCAGCGCCGAGGTCGCCTCATCCAGGATCAGCACCTCCGGATCATTGTAAAGCGCTCTGGCAATACTGATACGCTGCCGCTGACCTCCTGAAAGCCTGATCCCTCTCTCACCGATCCTGGTCTCCAGACCGTCCGGAAGTGTCCGGATAAACTCATCCAACTGTGCCTCGCGCAACACTTCCCAGACTCTCGCCTCGTCAATTTTCTCCTCCGGCACACCGAACGCCACATTCTTGCGGATCGTATCGTCCAGCATAAAGATCATCTGCGGAATGTAGCCGACATTTTTCAACCACTTGCGGTAGTTCTGCTTTATATCCACGCCGTCTGCCAGCACCTGACCGGTCCGCAGCTCCAGGAGACCCAACAGGATATCGACAACCGTGCTCTTGCCGGCTCCCGTCGTCCCTACAATGCCCACGGAAGCTCCGATCGGCACGGTAAGCCCGGCATGGTCAAAGATCAGCTTATCGGTTTCCGGATAAGCATAGGTGATATCCTTCAGCTCGATCGAAGTTTTCACCGGCAGCTTTTCCTCTTCGTCCGTAGCGAAACTCATATCTACCTTATCGCCGCTGATCTCGTCCTGCAGGTTATCGCTGACCCCCATGAAAAACGGCTCAAAGTAGGCGATAGAATTGATCTGATTGTTAATGCGGTTCACACAGGGCAAAAGGACAAAGGCCGCCGCTGCCAGCGTAGAAAACACGGTCAGCATGTTCTCTGTGGACACACCGGAAACCACCAGATAGATCATGTATCCCACCATAGTCGCCACACAGGCCGCCTCGATCAAAAGCTTGGGGATATTGTTGTACAGGCTGTATTTCTGCACAGCGTTGACATAACCCTGACCGCATTTTTTGTACTCATCCACAAAATATTGTTCCTTGCAGGCGATCTTTACTTCCTTGATCCCCTGCACCGTCTGGGAGATCCATTTGAACAGACCACTGTAGTAGTCCTGATTGTCCTTGCCCGCCTTGTACATAATGGGCTTCAGCACCATTTTTACCCCAAGCATCAGCAAAAGCATTACCACCGCCAGCAAAATGGTCATGGTGCCGTTGGTGAGAAAGCAGTAGGTAATGATAAACAGCGACACTACGCCGTCCGACATCATCTGCAGCAATGCCAGGATCAGCGCATACATATTGTTGACATCCGAGGTGATGCTGCGCTGGACCACCGCAGTATCCGTATCCGCCCGCAGATAGAATTCATAGCTCCTGCGCAGATAATTGCGCATCATGCGTTCCGATGTCCGGAACTGATTGGTGTAAATGAAAGCAAATGTCAGTTTTTGCTGTATATACAGGAAAATATTTTTCACGATAAAGGTTGTGATCAAAAGCACCATGATCGTCACAGCGAAGGTCTCGTAGTCCGGACTGCCAAACCATCTGTAGATCATCGACGCAATGCGGCTTTTGCGAATGGCATCCGGGTCGATCACAATATTCACCACCTGCACCAGGAGTCCGACGCCTGCCGTCTGCAGGAACGCACCGATGACCATGAGGAACATCAGGCCCGCCATGGTCGTTTTCTGCTTTTTATCCAACAAAACATTTAACTTTTTTATGATCTGAAACATACCATTCCTCTCTATTGCCGCTCTATTGCCGCTTTCATCCAAAGACAGATTTCGCTTCCATCATCCGGAGACGGATCACACTTCTTTCACACGTCTTATTCCAACCTGCTCGTTCTGCCTGTGGATCAACGGATCCTCGTATAGATCCATGAAATCCTCCCCCAGACGGTCAACCGTATCGGCAAACTGTATCGCTTTGATCTCCGTCAAAACAGTTACTGCCTTTTTGAAGCGCAGATTCGGAAAATAATTCAGTATCTCCATCGGAACCGTGGCGTCAAACTGCGGATACTGCGGAAACAGTTTCCGATAATCCAGCTCGTCCCGCGGATGGGGCTTGATGAAGATGGTGCCCTCCGGCTCGTATTGTCTGACAATATCCCGGAATATCTTTTCCCGTACATCCAACGTACAGAGCGGATCTGTCAGGATCAGGATCTTGTCCCCCACCTTACTGCTCTCTTCAATCTGGCGCTCCAGTTCCTCTTTATCCCGGATGAACGCCCGTAAAAGCAATTGCTTGTCCTCATCTGTCAGTCGCGCAGCAAGCTCCAGTCTGGGTTCCTCGATATACTGCGGACAAGGATACTGGATCAATGAGATATTATTAACCTCCATATCCAGGCAATATTTTCCATATCCGTTCTGCACAAAGATCAGGTTCAACCTGCGGGACAGAAACACTTTCAGCCCGAAATGCCCTCTGTTGTCATATCGCGCCGCGTCAAAATTCTTCAGGCAGTTCAGCCCGTCCTCCAGCGCATGGTAATAAATGCGGTTCTGGTTCAGGTAGTAGCCGATGGGATCAGAGTCGCAAAACACATAGATATCTTTATATTTTCGAAAATCTACGGGGACGTAGGGTGCCTCCAGCTTCGCATATTGTTTCGTGAAACGGATCCGATACCATAGATTCCCCAAAAAGTTTCCGGTACCCTTTCGCCACTTGGCTAACTCCGGGAAAAAATCCTCCCGCTTCTCATCAAACTCGATGACCTCTTCAAAAAAACCGGTGGCATCCACACGCTCCTTCAGCGCTTCAAAATGATTGGAAAGCTTAGACAGCACCAGCGTCGCACCGCCCGACTCCCTGCCTTCTTCGCTACAGTTTGCACGCAGTTTCAATTCCTTCAAAAAAGTCACGTACACATGATAGTACGTATGACATACATATATTCTGTCTCTCATGAATTTCACCCATACTATTTTACCACAAAATTCCTTTTCTGACTACAAGAACTCATACAGCCAGATCCCCCAGTAAGAATCCTCCGTCTCGAAATAGCCCATATAGTGCAGCCCCATACGATCGGCGTCCGCTATTTCCGCACCCGACAGTATATAGGCACACCCAAGCTCCTTCAGCGCACTCATGTCAAAATCCAGACCTGCGTACTGTGCGTCATTCCCCTTTTCAAGCATCCAGTAATTGCCTGTCTGGGAATTAAACAAATAGCAACGGTTGCCCCAGGTATCAAAATAAGCCGCCGTATCCGGCGCCCGGTCAAGCTCCGCGGCGATCACCTTTCTGAATGCATGCTTGTACGCCAGGGGATAGTTGTTGGAATAACCGTCCACTGTATAAAAACCATGCATCAATGCCGGTGCCGGACTGATGCCCAAATGTGCGATCCGATATTCCGACATTTCTCTCCCTATCGTATTTTCTATCCTCGCCATAAGCGGCTCTGCGTAATAGCTTTCCCAGGAAATATACCCCGTAATGCCCGAACCATTGTTGTACTGATTCACATTCCGGTAAAAATAAGAGTTGTGCAGAACCGTATTTGCCGTAGGCAAAAGTACCGCGGCAAGCAACGCCAGACATATCAGCGGCAGCGCAGACGCCATCCGGCAGGCTTTTTTCCACCAAACCGAAAATACCAGAGCAAGCTCCAGATACCACCCCGCCGGGTAAAGCCAATAAACCCTCTCCATCTGGAAATAGTGCAGGAATCCCGTCCTGTTATTTTTCCACTGCACCACCGGCTCTGACTTGCAGATGCCGTAAAATACCGCGATCAAAAGCAACAACACAAAACCGCCGAGAGCTATCCAAAACTGTTTTCGGATCTCTGTATCCAGTTTTTGATAGAACACTGCCCCCAAAAGCAGCAGCACTACGATCGGCAGGATCAGCTTTTCATGGTACGTAAATGCATGTTGGGAGCTGCTGGTAAATACGGACCAGACAGTTTCCGCAAACGGCATGGCGGCATTGACCATCTCCTCTCTGTGGCTCACATACCCCGCCTGCCCGAACAGTATCTCCGCGAACAAACGGTAATTGATCCCGACATAGGTAAATAACAGCATGCCGAATCCAGCCAGAATACGTCGGTTTAGCTTTGTAAACAATACTCCTAAAGCGGCAAAGCCCAGCACGACATAGCCTGTATATACCAGGTGACTTGTCAGGGCGAAAAACAGGATCACTCCCAGAGAAAGGTCGGTATGTTTCCCCTTTCCCAGACACAGGAATGCATAGAGTACAAGCGGAATGCCCATCTGGGACAAGCCATATACAGGATAGAGCGGCAACAGGCAAAACACACCCGCGCACGCTGTTGCCAATATACTGCTGCCTGTGAGTTCCTTCACCGCCAGGTACATTCCCATAAACCCGCTCACGACCATGATCATATAAGAAAGCATAAATGCATAAAAGGGCGGCAATACCATGTAAAAGAGCACGTACAGGATCGCAGATGGCGCAAGTCCGCTGGCATTGATCCCATTCAGCATTTCCGGAATCGTGTCCGCTCCCGGGTGTCTGGCTGTGAGAACATAATTCATCATAGACTCATCCAACTGGTCATGAACCGTAAATACACTGCCCTGTCCAAGCCATACATGAGGTATCATGATGATCCCAAGCAACAAAAGCCCTGTCCACCACAAAGGTAACCGATCCAGATTCACAAAGAACTCGGTAATTTTCTTTATCCATTTTGATATAACGCATGTTATTTTATTTTTCACTCTGATCTTTCTCTTTCTCTTAAACAGAAAACAATCGGGCAGGTAAAAACCCACCCGATTGTAATATACACTTTTTAGAGCTGAATGTAAATCGCTAAACTGCTTCGCTCTTATTTATTTTTCTTTCTGCGGAAGTAGATCACTTCTCCGCCGATGAATGCTACGAGTGCAAGCACAGCTGCGATGATGATTCCATAAGGGAATCTGGTCGCCTGAGGTGTGATCAACAGATCAGCAGCTTCCTGCTCAAGCTGTTTCTCAACCTGCTTCTTAGCAAACTCTGCAACCTCTGTCTCAGTGATCTCAGGTACAAATCTGGATTCATCAAAGGTCTTAGGGCTTGCGCCGGGCTTGGATGCGGTCTTTCCGGTTGCCATAGCACCTGTTGCGATAGATGCTATAGTATCTCCAGCGCTTTCTCCTGCTTTCACATCTTCATCGTCGTCATCGTCATCATCCATTACCCAGCCGATCGCGAACGGTGAGCAGCTCATCAGATGAACCACCAGACCATCCTCGCTTCTGCGATACTTCACAGTCTCCAAAGTGCCGGGCACCTGATTGTTCCAATCGTTTACGATCAGATGCAGGATACAGAACTCATAATCTCCGGATTTACCGGTGAATCCCATTGCATCCCAGGTAATCGTGATATCCATACCTTCGCTCGGGAAATTATCCTTCGTTACCGGAATGAATGTACCATCCTCTGCAATGTATACCAGCTTCAGATCAACTACCTTCAGTACTCTGTCAGGCTCATTCGCATTGCCTAAGCAATAGTCAAGTCTGTCATTCAGGTATGCTCTCAGTTCTTCCTCTGTCTTTGCACCGGTTGCTGCCATCACTTCATCTGTCAGAGCATCTGCGATGCTTACGGAAGGAATGAGTACAACCTTCCTCTCATACTGCTGGATGTTGGTACTGATAGTTCCCTGTCCGGGATCAACCATGTAACCAAGCTCCTCGGACTTCGCATCCTTCAGGATCAGCAATCCCATCATATCGATGGTGCCGTCTGCTTTTCTGCCAATAGGACTCTGTGAGTAAGTATGTGCGCTTGCATCAAAGTAAGTGTCTACTCTCTCGAACCAATCGTCCGTAATGGTTGTGGAAGCATCCTTAGCGCCACCCATTACCGGGCTCTTCCAGAAGTAGTTTCCGCAATCATCACCGAATACCTGATTCTGGTCCTGATTTACCAGCTTGATATTCTCAGATGTATCAACGGAAGATCCGCTTCTGTAAGAAATAACATTCTGTGCAACATAATCCGTCTTAGACGCATTGTTGGTATACAGTGCAACGTTGTAGGAACCGTTGTTGAAGGAAATACAATTGTAAACTTCATTGTCAGGACAGGAGTTGGAATCAATACCCTTTGCCTTGTTATCAAATGCAACGGAGTTCTTCAGTACATGGTAGCCGCTCAAGGAGTCACCACCCATCTTGAATCCGTTACCGTTACCGGCATTGGTTCCGTCTCTGAGGTAACCGTTTGCATAAGCCACACAGTTCTGAATGGTCACAGAACCGATTGTACCGGTCTGAACCTTAGCAAACAGATCCCAACCATCATCTGCGTTGTTGTATGCGATACAACCGTCAAATACAATTCCGTCACCTACGGTAAGCTTAGCAGCGAATCCGTCTGCATCCTCGTAACCCTTATCGGCGTTATTATAGGAGGTACAGTTCAAGATGGTATTGTAGGAAGGCCACATATCTCTGTCGTCGGTACTTGCCAATCTTGAAATCTGAAGACCGGTATTACCGTTATTGTAGGTACTTACGTTCTCGATAAGGTTGTGGCTACCGCTGACATGCATACCGTCCTTGCCATCTGCGGAATTCGTTACAGCAATTCCATTAATTACCCAGTAGTTACCGGCTACTTCCATTGCGATACCGGAGCACTTGCTGCCGTCAATCACAGGCATGCTGGTTGCCTCAGGATCAGCCATCAAGGTAATCTTGTTGTCTTCCGATCCATCAGTTCCGCGAGGAATAGTAACTGTCTTCGAGAACTTATAGGTTCCCTCCATCATGTAGATGGTTCCACCGGGCTGTACATACTTCAATGCCCACAACAGATCCATAGGATCTTCCTTGGATCCATTACCGTTTCCGCCGGGAGCGGAGTAGATCACATCACGGTCAACTGCGCTGAATACAACCGTCTGCTCAATCTCAATCGGACCATATTCAGACATTACCTGATATTCGCCAGGTGTAAAATCATCGTTCGCATCGTATACAACCTTGATGCGGTTGTTGCCCCAATGCAAGGTCATCGGGATGGTCAGTCTGGTATCTGCCTCTACTTCCAAGCCACTCTCTACCAGCTCATCATCTACATACAGATCTGCTTTACCATCTGCATTTGCATTGAAGTAAAGATCATATGCCTCTTTGTTACTGGATGTTGCGGAAGAGATCGTTGCAACAGT
>CADBNO010000035.1 GCA_902796105.1 uncultured Lachnospiraceae bacterium
AGACATCAGAACCGTAGGAGATGTGGCTGATTATATTGCAAAGAAGAGTGAGTGAGGTTCATCATGCAGGAGGAAAAGATCAAATCAGTAGCGGATCTGCTGTATGCTGCGGCTGATGAATACGGGGACAAGATATATCTCAGACAGAAAGCCGGTAAGGAGATAGCTGAAAAGACCTTCCGGGCATTTGGAGAGGATGCCGGGAAGGTTGCTTCCTTTCTGAAAAAGGCAGGGTGTGGCGAAAAAGTCCATGCCGGATTTGCCGGGACCACCAGTATCGCTTATCTGACCTGTCTTATGGGCACATTTATATCCGGTGGAGTAGGGGTGCCGATCGATCCCCAGCTTTCGCCGGCGGAACTGATGGATAATCTGAATCGTGCCGATGTGTCGGTTTTTTTCTATGACCCGGCGTTTGCACCGCTTTTGGATACTATGAAGCAGGTATGTCCGGGTATTGAGCAATATGTGAGTCTGGCAAAGAAGGCGGATGAGTTTGCCTGTGAGGATATTCTGGCGAACGAGCAGCCGGCAGCGCCGGTCGGGATCGCACAGTCAGATCTGGCGTGCATACTTTTTACGTCCGGGACCACCGGAAAGAGCAAAGGAGTCATGTTGTCTCATGGCAATATGATCGATAATGTATTTTGCTGTGACAATGAGAGTAACGGGGACAGTGTACTGCTTTCTGTATTGCCGATCCATCATGCGTATTGTCTGGATTGTGATATTCTGCTTTCGCTGCGTTACGGAGCGCAATTGTGTATCAATGATTCCATCATGCATGTGGTTCAGAATATCCGGTTCTTCGGGGTGACCACGATCCTGTTGGTACCGTTGATCGTGGAAACGATGTATCGCAAGATTGATGCGATGCACAGGATGAAACCGGATGTGCCTATGACGGAATTGAAGACGGCGGTATTCGGAGATAAGCTTCGGGTTATCTTTTGCGGTGGGGCTTTCCTTGCACCTAAGATTACGGAAGCTTATAAAGAGATGGGGATTCCCGTGCTTCAGGGGTACGGTATGACGGAGACTTCTCCCCGTATCACATCGTCTTCTTTGAATGATCCTACCACCGGAGTGGACGTGGGAAGAGTCGTAAAACGCTGTCAGGTGAAGATCGTGGATGGTGAAGTGTTGGTGAAGAGTCCTTCTGTTATGATGGGGTATTATCATGACGAGGAGAGAACGAAGGAAATGTTCACCGAGGATGGCTGGTTGAAGACGGGTGACCTTGGATATGTAAAGGATGAGAGGATTTATCTGACCGGACGGAAGAAGAATCTGATCATTTTAAGCAACGGAGAAAATGTATCTCCGGAAGAGCTGGAAAATTATTTCGCGGGCGAAGAATGGGCGGCGGAGGTGATGGTTTATTCGGAGGAAGAGCAGATCACTGCGGAAGTCTATCCTTTCCCGGAATATGCGGATCAGGCGGAGACTCTGTTTCGCAGGAAGGTGGAGGAGATCAATGCATCGGTGCCTTCGGCGAGAAAGATACTCAGACTGAGGCTGCGTGATACGGAATTTTCCAAGACCACATCAAAGAAGATCAAAAGGCAGCAGCCGGGAGAAAAAGGAAAGCTTTTGCCGGCAAAATAATTTACAAAAAGGAGTTAATAACTATGGCTTGGTATGATGAGGCGATCTTTTATCATATTTATCCGCTGGGGCTGACGGGAGCACCCAAGAAAAATGATTATGGTGAACCGGTGCATCGGTTGCAGACACTGATGCCGTGGATCGATCATTTGAAGAAAATGGAGGTAACAGGGCTCTATATCGGACCTCTCTTTGAGTCTGTCGGGCATGGTTATGAGACCACGGATTACAAAAAGCTGGATTCCCGTCTGGGGACAAACGAGGATCTGTCTGCTTTTGTGGAAGCGTGTCATAAAAAGGGGATCAAGGTGATATTTGATGGCGTTTTCAACCATACCGGACGTGATTTTTTTGCCTTTAAGGATATACAGAAGAACCGGGAGGCATCGGCTTACAAAGACTGGTATTGTAATGTGAATTTTGGCGGGAATAACGAATATGGCGATGGATTTTCCTATGATAACTGGGGCGGTTATAATCTGTTGGTAAAGCTTAATCAGAGAAACCCTGCGGTGAAGGAGTATATCTGTGATGTGATCCGTTATTGGGTGGCAGAGTTTGATATTGACGGTATCCGGCTTGATGCGGCCGATGTGCTTGATTTTGAATTCATGAAGGAGCTGCGCAGAACCGCGGATGCGGTAAAGCCGGATTTCTGGCTGATGGGAGAAGTGATCCACGGAGATTATTCCCGCTGGGCGAATGACCGGACGCTTCACAGTGTGACGAATTACATGCTGCATAAGGCGCTTTACAGCGGGCATAATGACCACAATTATTACGAGATAGCACATACGGTGAATTATACCGGGGGGATGATCTCGTCGAATATCAAGCTGTATAACTTTGTGGATAATCATGATGTGGAGAGGATCTATACAAAGCTGGTCGACAAGGGACACTATGAGCCGGTACATATTTTGCTGTATACCCTTCCGGGGATTCCGTCGGTTTATTATGGCAGTGAGTTCGGGATCGAAGGGAAAAAGGAGAAATTTTCGGATGATTCCCTGCGTCCTGCTATTGAACTGAAGGATCATCAGAAGGATTATACGGAGAATGCCTGCACAAGGCTGATCGCAGCGCTCGGCCGGATCCACAAGGAACAACCGGATCTGGTGCATGGAGATTATCGGCAGCTTGCACTGACCAATTGTCAGTATGCGTTTGCAAGGGGCGGTCTGATCGTTGCAGTAAACAATGAGAATAAGGAGGCTTATCTCAGTGTTCCGGCTGCGGATGGCGAGTATCATGGGCTGTTGCGCGGGACGAAGGTTCAGGCGGCAGGCGGTAGACTGGAGATCCGGCTTGCTGCGGATTCCGGAGAAATCTTTGCTCCCGGTGGCGGGGCGGAAGATGGGAAGAGACAGCTGGAGGAGCCCAAGAAGGAGCCCAAGAAGGAGCCCAAGAAGGAGCCCATAGAGGAGCTTAAGGAGAAACCGGTGAAAGTTGTGAAGGAAGAGGAACGGAACGAGCAACCCAAAGAGCCGGTGAAAGAGCCGGTGGCGGTTCCGGCAATCCCGTATGAAGAAATGACAGTGGAGCAGCTTCAGGCGGCAATTTTAGACAAGATGGCGCAGAGAGGACCGGTTACGGATCGTATGCGAAAGGATGTGGAGGAGAATATCTGGCATAACTCGCTCGTGAATTGGGTGAAGAGTTTTAATTAGCAGCTTTGGCATCAAGAAAAACGCAAACATTGGTAACGAATCGAAAGAAGCGGAGGGATGTAAATGAGCGAGAAAAATCAGATAAACGAAAATATCCCCCAAAAAGAGAAGCCGATGCGCGAAATCTCTGTGGAAGGGTGTGAACTTCTCGGTAAAGGCGGAAATGGTGCGGTCTATCGGCTGGATGATGAGACGATCGTCAAGGTGTATTTCGGTGCACGGAATAGTCTGGAGAAGATCAAGCGGAATCGGGAGACGACAAGAAGCGCGTTTGTGCAGGGCGTTCCGACAATGATCACATTTGACACGGTACGGGTCGGGGAGAATTATGGTGTTGTTTACGAGATGATCAATGCGAGATCCCTCGGGCAGGAGATCGTGGCGCATCCTGAAAAACTGGACGAATATGCCTGCATGATAGCGGATACGTTACTGAAGCTTCACCACACGGAATTTGATAAGGGCGTTCTACCAAATTCAAAGGATAAATTCAGAAACGATGTGCGGTTGACGCAAAATGCCGGGTTCTATAAGCCGCAGGAGGCTGAGCGGGTCTATAAACTGATAGATGGGATCCCGGAGCGGAATACCTTCATCCATCAGGACTTTCATCCCGGGAATCTCATGCTGATGAACGGGGAAATCACGCTGATCGATGTGGATGATTCCGGGCTGGGACATCCGATCATGGATCTGGCAGGCATGCATCTTGTCTATGTGACGGCAGCCAAAACGCAGTGGAAGGGCACGGAGATGGGGATCACCAAGGAGCAGTATGCAAGAATCTGGGACAGATTTCTCAGACGTTATTTTCAGACGGAGGATCCGAAGGAAGTCGCTGAGATCAGCCGGATCATTGAGGGGTACGCGATGATCAGCCTGATAAAAGGGGTTGCAACGTCGGAGTCTGTGGCGAATTATCTGCGAAAGCCGGTCATATTTTTCATGAAGAGGAAATTTTTCAAAATGATTGACAGTCTTCATCCGATCCCTTAAAGGTGAAGGTGATGCAGGCAGCGGAGTACAGGATTTTTATGTGCAAAATAAATCAGAAAGTATAGAGAGAACAGAATGTACAGAATCATGACGGCCGATGAGGCAATGGAGCTGATCAGCGATAACGATGTGATCGCCTTGAATTCGTTTCTGGGTATTGACAATCCGGTGGAATTGCATGAGGCGTTGTATAAAAGATACCGGGCAACCGGCTCTCCCAGGCATCTTACGATGATATCCAGTGCCGGATTCGGAGCCTGGGATGAGGACAGAGCTGCGGAAGGGTATATCCGGGAAGGCGCGGTGGATAAGATCATATGCGGACACTTCGGGGCGATGTACAGTACCAAAAAGCTGGTGCTGGAGGATCGTTTCGAGGCGTATAATCTTCCGCTTGGATGTATTTCCCATGCGATACGTGCGCAGGCCGGCGGGTTGCCGGGAGCGCTCTCCAAGGTCGGGCTGGATATCTTCGTGGATCCGCGTCAGGAGGGACCGGGTATCAACGCGATTTCCAGGGATGATTCGCTGGTCAAGTATGTGGAGCTGGACGGAGAAGAGTTTTTGTACTATAAACTTCCGCGGATCAATGTTGCCATCATCAAGGGAACGGCTGCGGACTACAAAGGAAATATTTCTTTTGATGATATGTTTACGGCAGGCGATGCGCTGTCGATCAGTCAGGCTGTCAAGGCTAACGGCGGTAAGGTTATCGTACAGGTGGACCGGCTGGTGGTAAGACCTTCCAGACCGCATAGTACGATCATTCCGGGCTGTCTGGTGGATGCGATCGTCGAGATCCCGCCGCAGCCGAGGCATGCAGCTTATGAATCGCTTACCGGAAGCTTTGAGATTCCCTACTCACAGTGGCAGGATTGGGCGGAGATGCTGGAAAAGAGGACGATGACAAAGAGCGTGGTAAATAATGCTGCGGAGATCATTGGCAAGCGGGCGGCGCTTGAGTTAAAGCCGGATGACATTGTCAATATCGGTGTCGGGATCCCGGAAACGGTTTCGAAATACGCCAGGGAGAACGGGGTGTTGGATAAGATCACGCTGACTGTGGAGTCCGGCGGGATCGGAGGATTCCCCGCGTCCGGCAAGGTGTTTGGCGCTGTCATTGGCGCAGACTCTATTTATGATATGGCGAATCAGTTTGACCTGTATAATAACGGCGGACTGGACATCTGCTTTATGGGAGGGATCGAGGTGGATCGCTTCGGTAATGTGAATGCTCATAAGGGGCCTGGGGCATTTGCGGGTGTAGGTGGATTTGCCAATATCACGGCTAAGACGTCGACGGTTGTCTTCTGCCTGACGTTTGACACGAAGGGGCTTGCCGTGGAAGAAACGAACGGTAAGGTTTTGATCCGGAATGAAGGGGAAATCGATAAGTTTGTAGAGCAGGTCAAGAGTATTACCTTTTCGGCCAAGAGGGCGAGGGAAAACGGGCAGCGTGTGATCTATGTCACGGAGCGGTGCGTGTTTGAACTGGCGGAGAAGGGGCTGCGGCTGGTGGAAGTATATCCCGGCATCAATGTGGAGCGGGATATATTGAGCCGTTTGGCATTCCCTGTGGAGGTTGCGCCGGAAATACAGGAGGGGATTTTGAATCAATAAATGTTTTGAATCTGTTGCCTGTATGTGGTAAAATAAACTCGCAAGCGAGTTTACTTGAAATTGCTTCGCAATTACGGATGCGCAGAGGACATGTGCGGAGAACATGCGCAGAGGACATGCGCAGCCGGAGTGCTTTGAAAGCAACGGTATCTGTTATATGATGTGGAAAAAGCGCAGCAGGAGCATTTCGATAAACAGGATCAGGATGAAAACAGGGATCCCTTTTACGTAGACTTTGATGTCCTGCGGACTCATGGTCATGTGGAAGAACATGGATATGCCGATGTATCCGGCAAGGATCTTCAGCCATAGAGGCGCGGTGGCCATGTGAAATACGACATGCTGGCAGCCGAAGACAACGGCAGCGCCCACGAACATCGGGGCCGATGAGATGAAGATGCGCTGTACGGCAACGAGAATGGGACCTCCTCTGTGCCGGAAGTTTACATGACCCAGAGAATCGCCGTCCCGTTTGAAGAGAGCGAGTTCTGTGACTTTGGCACCGGTCAGTACGGCAAAAAGAGCGTGTGCGGTCTCATGCAGCATGACGCCGGGAAAGAACAGATAATTGATGATGGCATAGACGATCCAGGAGTCGATGAACAGATCGGCGAGCTGTGCCAGTGTGAGACCAAGCATGTGGATCGCATATCCCACGAGGATGACAGCGAAAGGAAGCAGCACGGCGATCGTCAGTGAGAAGAGAAAGATATTGGAATTGATCGTTGTCCATAATTCAGCCCAGTTGATTTTGCTCATATTTTATCCATCCATTCCGATAAGATTTGACCAGATCTAACTATGTCAGGATTTTATTATAACAGAAGACAGAAACTTTCTCAATGACCCGAAATACAGCAGAGGGGGAAGAAAATGATGAAGGAAATGGAAGAGATCAAAGCAATCGTCGACAAATAGTAGCCTATCTGGATACGTCGAAGCCGGGGGATCCACGGAATGAGAAGGTGATCAAGACGCTGGCGCAATTTGATGCGGATATGGCGAAGGCGTATGCGGAGCGTGAGGTCAACATAAAGCGCGAGTTTGCCAAGATCGAGAAGGAGCGGAAAGAGCACCGGAAGAATCAGATGACCATCCTGTATAAAAAGTATGTGGATGCTGCTCAGGCTGAGAAGAAGGAGAAAAAGGCTCAGGCGGAGAAAAAGGCGCAGAAGACAGAAGGAGTGAAGCCGCCTGAATTGAGCATGACCGATCAGGGGTGGAATATTTTGTGATCCGGGAATCGGTGAAGGAGCGGATCTGCGGAGAGGAGTAAGGATTATGAATGGATTTATTGAGTTGATCGATCCGGCAGTTCAGTCGGTGGTGAAGGGGCGCCTGACAACACAGCAGGTTTTGATGACGCTCGTGGTGATCATAGCGGTGGTGCTGTTGTTTAAGTTTTTTAAGGGAGTCGTAAAGATCGCCTGTATGGTGGGGGTGATCATAGCGTTGGTGGTTTATCTGGGGATCGCAACGCCAACGCAGCTTAAAGGTCTCGCAACGGATACTATATCGGTTGCCTATGAGAAATATCAGGCTGTCACGCATAGCATTGAAAAAGATGGCGATGAGATTTATATCCATGTCGGGGAAAAGCGGCTTCCTTTGTCCCAGATTGAATCCTATAAAGAGACGCTGAGCGGACAGGTGCAGATGCTGACATCGGAGGGGACTTTTATATCGGATGATCAGAATCTGTTGAAGTTTCTCGGTGAACTGTCGGATCAGGCCGATAGAGAGTCAAGATAGCGCAGGGCAAAGCGCAGACGGCTTATGGTGTCGGCATTATCTGCCCGGGGCATTGATTGACAAAGAAATGGGAATAGAGTAAAATTATTTTTGAGTTAGTTGTGTAGAAACAGTATCAAAATAAAGAGGATATTTTATTTCGTTACTGTTTCTTATTACTGGTAAAAGAGGTGCGTTGTATATGAAGTGTCCCAATTGTCAGGCTGAAATATCAGATTCAAGCAAATTTTGCAGTAAATGCGGAACAAAGATAGAGGCGGTTTCGAGAGTACCGGAAGTGAAGAAGGCAGAGGAGCCGAAGGCAGCGCCGGAAGTGAAGAAAGCAGAGGAACCGAAGGCAGCGCCGGAAGTGAAGAAAGCAGAGGAGCCGAAGGCGGCACCGGAAGTGAAGAAAGCAGAGGAGCCGAAGGCGGCACCGCAGCAAAAGGCCATCCCGCCGATGCCATCTCAGCCTTGGAAGAAGGAGCCTGCGCCTGCTCCGGTGGAGGTAAAGAAGAGTAAGAAGATCCCGGTTCCGCTGATCGTGGTTGCAGTTATCGCTGTGCTGGCGATCGGTTTCTTTGTGCTGAAAAAGCCGGCTGATCCGCAGAAGGATAGTGCGGCAGGCCAGGTGACGGGCGTTTCACAGCCTTCATCGGAGGTGTCTGAGCCGTCAACGGAAGCGAAGACGGAATCCGGCGATACCGGTTCGGAGAGTTCCACGCAGGCAGAGAGCAGCCAGGCGTCAGAGAATGCGGTGAAAGGGGATGTAACCCTTTGGGATCAGGCTGATGATAAGGCGGCTTCGGCACAGAGTGCTTTGAATGAAGGCGCATATGCAGAGGCGATCGCGCAGGGAAAAGATGCGATTCAGCAGTATATGGATATTGCCCGTGAGAATAATCTGCAGAATGAAGCGCAGGCAAAGATCACACCGGTATTCCAAATCCTTTCAGACGCGGCAGTGGCGTATGGTCAGCGGATCGAAGAACAGGAGATGGGAAATGCAGGCTTCAACGAGGTGAGAAATACGGTTCGTCCGATCATGACGTTACAGGAGACATTGAAAACGGAGGGGTATTCCATTGATGCTTCGGCGTTGGAAACGTATTATGACGGCGTGATCCCGCGTTTTAAGGCGTATTATATCAGAAAGATCAATGAGATCACAGAGCGGGAGCAATGGTCCAGAGATGAGGCATGGACCTACGCGAGTCAGGCTTATGCGATACAGGACAATGGAACCACTCTGTTGTTTGATGAGGAAGATCAGGAGGATCCGCTGCAGATGCGTTTTGTCTACTGTAGAGGATGGATCTACAGAAAGCGCTGTGAGACCGGATTGGCAGAAGGAACGATGACAAATGAGGATGCCTTCAATTACATGATAGAGGTTTTGAAAGAGACTGATTATAATCTGTTGGTATTGGATGACCTGATCATCTATGGCAAGGCTGCAGGGAAAGATGTATCCAAGTATGAAGCTGCCTACAAGGCGATCGTGGAAGAAATCAGCAAAGAGCAGGGATTGACGATCGTAAGCACAGGTGCAAGTACCGGAAATACAGTGAATGTAAAGAAGTTCTGGTACTTTAATGATCTGGATGGGGCGGAGGAGTATAAAGTGGATTCTGTCAATGGTACGACGAAAGAGTTCAGAAAGTGGATCCGTGAAAACATTCCGGAATATCTTAAATGATGGAGAATAACAGAGTTAAATTTTTTATATGGATGATCATACTGTCGCTGCCTCTGTCAGCGGCAGTATTTTCCGTATATCCAAATTGGGGACGGGGGATGCAGCAGGAGGATCCCCGGATCATGTCATTTGCTTATACGGAGTTTGATGTGTCCGGTGATGATATCGGATATGTGCCGGATGCCGGTCATACGGTCTCGGATGGTGATGCGGGTCGTCAGACTGTGCAGACGTTTGAGTGGGGGTATCCGGTTCCGGATTATGATTTTACCACAGATGAGATTACCGTGCACATAGACGGGCTGGAGCGGGAGTATACCATTGCTTTTATCAATGACCTGCATCTGATCACGGATCATGTGTCCGGTGATGTGACGGAG
>CADBNO010000036.1 GCA_902796105.1 uncultured Lachnospiraceae bacterium
TACACATAGAAAGATTCAGCAGACAAAAAGCATTGTTTCGGAGGAGGAAACAGTGCTTTTTTGATAGGAAATTTTAAAAAGCTCTTGACAATATCTGTATATCAGTGTATATATAACACATAAACAGTTGAGACGGAAATGCTATGATCGTGTATAGAAAGCGAGGAAAGAAATGAAACTTTTACAAAATTCCGGCCTCCCGATCTACAAGCAGATCGCGGAGCAGCTGAAAAGCGATATCCTGTCGGGAAAGCTGAAGGAAGGAGACTATCTGCCGTCTATCCGGGGCCTTGCGCAGGAACTGCGGATCAGTGTGATCACGACGATGAAGGCCTATGAAGAATTACAGGCGGAGGGACTGGTCGTTGCCGTGCAGGGAAAAGGATTTTATGTCAATGCACAGGATTCGGAACTTCGGAGGGAACAGCACATGAGAAAAGTGGAGGAAGCATTGGGTGAGGCAATAAAAGCGGCCAGGATTGCCGGAATGTCCGACAAGGAACTGCTGGATACGCTGCAGACGCTGATCGCTTTTGCCAGAGAGCAGGAGAATTAGACATAGACTATCACAAGGGCAAGGAGAGAATGAAATGATGACAAATGGAATAGCAGACGCACTTACAGGCAGCAATATCAGAAAAAGTTTCGGAAAGTTTCAACTGAATATCCCGGAGCTTCACATTCCGGAAGGGTTTGCCACAGCACTGATCGGGGAGAATGGCGCAGGCAAGACAACACTTCTCAACATTTTGGCAGGAATCCGGAATGACTACAAAGGGGAAGTCCGTTATTTTGCGGAAAAAGCGCAGATAGTGGATGCAGGGATCAAAGAGCGGATCGGCTACACCGGCTCAAAGAATTACTTTTTGTCCTATTGGACAGGAGATCAGGTGAGAGAACTGGCAGGGCTTTTGTTTGACGGTTTTGATCCGGTACGATTCGACAATATCTGTAAGTCTTTGGATATTGACAGTTCCATCTTCGGAAAGACGGGGAAAGCGGTATCCAAGCTCTCTGACGGAAATCTGATGAAGCTGGTGCTGGCGACGGTGTTTGCCAGGAATACAGACATCCTTCTGCTGGATGAGCCAGCGTCGCCGCTTGATCCGCTGATGCGGGATATGCTGAGCGATATGATCCGCAGTTATCTTGCAGAGGGGAACGGAAAACGGAGCGTATTCTTCTCCACGCACAATATTTCCGATATGGAGAGTGTAACAGATTACTGTATCCTGATGGAGCAGGGGCGGATCGTGGAACAAGGTTTCGTGACAGACCTGAAAGAAAAATACATTCTGGTAAAAGGCGACAAAGAGAACACGGAGGCGGCGAGGAAACTGCTTCTGACCTGTCAGGCAAACAGCTTCGGGTTTGAAGGGATCGCACTTGCGGAGGATATGAACCGGTTTGCGGGGATGCAGGTGGAATTTGAGACGCCCAGCCTGTTCCAGATCAGTGTGGCGATCATGCGGCAGAATACAGTGTTGACCATGCCGGAGATCGCGTAGTTTGTAGGGTACCTGGTTAACAGTAAAAGGATAGGATGAGAAAAATGATGACAAAAATAAGGCATTACAATGCATATATTTCCTGGCTGTACCGGTTGATCGTCCTGACGGTGATCCCGGTGGCGGTTGCCCTGCTCTTTCTTCTGCTTGCGGGGAATGGTGGAGAGGTGGGCGTGATGACATGTCTGCTGATGCTTCCCGCAGCGCTGCTGCTTTTGTTTCTGATCGCGGACCGGCTGATCATCGGGCCGGTTTATGCGACCGGGCATACGGAGGCGGATTTTTTGAAAAGCTCTGAACGCGGCAGACAGGTCTTTGCTGATGTGATGAAAATGGATGTCTGCCTGCGGCTGGTGATATACAGTGCCGTATTTGTGATCGGGGCTATTCTCTTGGGGGTGTCCGGCAGGCATGCCGGTTATCTGGAGCAGATCTGGTGCGCTGTTTTGGTGGATAATGTGGCGCTCCATGCTGCCACCCAGGTCGGTTTGCTGATCATCAGAAGGATACAAAATCCAAATCTTTACGTACTTTTCATATATGTCGCAGAGCTTTTGCTGTTGCCGGCTTTTGCAGCGGTGGTTGTGGGAAGTGTACCGGTGGCAATGAGCGTCGGGGTTCTTTATCTGGCGGCGGATGTGTCGGCTACGGTTGGAAATACAAATATCGTCAAAAAGATGACGGCGGGAAAATGGTACAGTGATGTACAGAATGGAAGGAGTGTAGCAGAATGAAATTAAGAGATACTTTGAAATTATACCGGTTTATGCTGACAAGCAAGGCGGCTTATATTATGCTCCTTGTCATATGTGTGGCGTGCGTGACATTTACGAATCTGCCTATGTTTAACGGCATGGAGATCGGGGCATTTTGGGCGCTCTATCCGATCTTTTTCTTACTGCTGCAGATCCATGGGGTTCTGGTATCGGGCATTGTACAGTCCTCGGAGAAGTCGTATCGGGCGATCACAAGGAATCTTGCCATCCTGTTTGTGCTCTATAATGCAGGGGCGTTCGTGATCTTTGGTGTGCTGCGGACGGTGTGGGCCTATCGACTGGAGGCAGAGACGGGAGTGCCTGTGTATCTGACAGCATATTGCATCTTTCAGCTGGTTTTGGCTATCTATGTGCCTGTTTATTATAAGAAGCCGATCATCGGTTTGGGGCTTTTGGCGTTTATGATGTTTCTCATGATCAGCGGTAATAATGCGTCCTTATGGGATACGTTGGGATTTACAAGCGGATTGTCCGTGGGAGCGATGGTAGGGATCACAGGGATCGTCAGTGTGCTCTCCCCGGTTTTGTTTTATGGATTGTCTGTGGCGATGTACAAATGGCCATACAGTGATTATATTGTAAGCCGGCTCATGAGGCAGAAGGGTGCCTGATACCGGGTGACAAAAGGGGATAAACATGATAAAATGAAACCGTGAACGGTTTCATTTCGAAATTGCTTCGCAATTTCAGATGCGCAAAGGACATACGCAAGAGTTATGATAAGATCAATTATGAAGGACACTATATTTTTGGCGCAGCGCTCTGAGCCTGCTACGGAGGCCGATAAACAGACCATAACCGACCTGAGGGACACGCTGCAGGCAAACAGTAAGACCTGTGTGGGTATGGCGGCGAATATGATCGGAGTAAAAAAACGCATCATCGTCGTGGATCTGGGCCTTATGCCCATGATCCTGATCAACCCGAAAATCGTACAGAAAAGCGGCAGCTATGAGGCTGAGGAAGGCTGTCTGTCGCTTGTGGGTGTGCGAAGGACAACCCGGTTCAGGGAGATCACGGTGGAGTATCAGGACGAGCATTTTCAGAAGCAGAGGCAGAAATTCAGCGGCTTTATCGCGCAGAATATTCAGCATCAGTGCGATCATCTCGAAGGAAAGATCATCTGAGCCGAAAGAGAAGCAGAGCGGGCAAAGCAAAGCCCCACAAAGAGCAATAAGATGAATGAAAGACGCAGGAGAACGGAGACAATGATAGATCGTGACGATATGCTGGAGCTCACCCGCAGGATGACTCCTTCCAGAAACTGCTTTGCGCGGATCGCGGGAGCGTATATGGACAAGGATGGATTTGAGGACGGATCCTTCAATATACATTTCGGAAAGCTTTCCGGTGCGGAGACCAGGCGGAATCTGGAGTTGGCCAAGACGATTCCCTTTTCCAAAACAAATGAGCAGTTGAAGGAGTATTGCTTTCCGGAGGGCGCCAAGCGGCAGAAGGGGATGTGGACATTGCTTTCTTCGCTGCGGGAGCAGAGATTAAAGGATGACGGATTGCTCAGCGTGTTTTATGAGATTGTGGGAGAGAATTACAGAACGGAGGCGGACTACGCTGTTTTTGTATTCTTCGGGTCTTACGATATCCCGGTGAAAGGCGCGGATAAGGAATGGATGGAGGGGTCGGAGGAAGTATATGATTTCCTTGTGTGTACCATATCTCCTCTCGTCGGAGATTACGAACCGGGGAAACCGGAATTCGGCTTTTTATATCCTGCTTTTTCAGATCGAAGCGGAGACCGGGATCGCATTGATATTTTCCATGCGGACCCGAGAAGGATGCAATCAGAATTAATGGAAAAAATATTAGGAGAGAAACCTGTCTGACATTTTAAAAACAGGTTTCTTTTTTGTCTGAAAAGAGATATAATAATGCATATAAATTTCATACAAAGGAGGAAGGGATGCGGATGACTGGAGCAGGGACTTATCGGAACAGATTCGGAAGTGTTCAGGAAAGAGTGAGAAATGCGGTGATCATAAGCGTAGCAGTTGCCATCTTATTGGTTACGGCAATTCTGGTGATCACGAACCGCAATACCATGGTGGAAGATGCACGGGAGACATTGCGGATCGAAGCATCGGGTAATGCACAGGTGATAGACGAATGGTTAGGGCGGCAGGCAGCGATAGTGCATACGATTGTAACCCATGTTTCCACGATGGATTATGAGGATACCAAGGCCATCATGGATGTTCTGGAGACGGATCTGGCAGCGAACAGTGATGCCTTGATGTATTATTGTTGTTATGATTATGACGGAGCTGTATTTCCTGCAGATCACTCCGTGCTGGATTTGGATCCTACTACCAGAGGCTGGTGGAAGGAAGCAGTAAATTCCGGCAGCCTGATCTATACGGCACCGTATATGGATTTTGCTACCGGGCAGATGATCATATCGATTGCGGAGCCGTTCAAGATCGAAGGGCATCAGGCAGTGATCCTGGCAGATGTAACGATTGACAAACTGTTGGAAATCGTGAACAATATCGGAAATGGGAGCAATGTTCAGTCATTTCTGGTGAGTGCAGATGGTGCTGTGATCGTGCACCCGAACGCAGCATACCTTCCCTCGGAAGCGGGAGACACGGTTCTGACCGATCAGGTGAAGCTGAATTTGCGGGACAGAAAGGTGCAGAAAATCACGGATTATGACAAGACGAAAAGGTATCTTGTGGTGGCTGAAGTGCCTTCCACCGGATGGCTTTTGGGAGTGGAGAAGGATCTGCATGATATAACTTCATTGCTTTTCAAGATGCTTGGGTCTGCTGCGGTTGTGGGATTGGCTGCCGTCGTGATCTGTGCCATGTATGTCAGTCTGATCCTGCGGAAACAACTGGAGCCGATGACAAGAATGAAGGGATTTCTCAGAAATCTCGGCACTTTTTCGGATCAGATATTTGACGATGAGGTGGAAGAGATTTCCTATCTGATCAAGGAAATGGAAAGCAGTTTTATCGGTACAATTCAGGAGACCCAAAAAAGCTCAGTCAAGATTGTTGCGGAGATGTCTGATGCAAACCGTCAGATTCAGGAAATGAGCAGCAATATTTCTGAAATCAGTACGATCGTGGAGGATACGACAAAGAATGTGGACCATCAGACCGGAAGCATTGCGAATATGTCCGGTACCTGCGAGAATCTCGTTGCAGCTGTGGAGAAGTTATCCGGACAGGCGCAGGATATGGCACAGAAAGCGGACGTGATCGTTGAACGGATCGATAAAGCGATTCCGGAGCTTTTGCAGAACAAGAAGCGTGCGGTTGTAACCATTGATGCCAATAAGGCGGATCTGGCAAAGGCGATCGAACAGGTGAAGGTGATCGAACAGATCACGGATGTAGCTAATGCGATCCGCGACATTGCAGATCAGACCAATCTGCTTGCCTTGAACGCTTCAATTGAAGCGGCAAGAGCCGGTGAGGCTGGGAGAGGGTTTGCTGTGGTAGCCGGCGAGATCAATTCGCTGAGCGCGGATACTGGCAAACAGATCGATAAAGTGCAGGAATTGACGGATCAGGTGCTGGCAAGCGTGAGGGTATTGGCGGACAACAGCAACAAGATCCTCCGGTTTTTGGATCAGGTCATTATCAAAGATTATGATCAGTTTGAGAATTTAGCGATGAACTATAAGGAAGATGCAGGATACTATGCGGATATGAGTACGGATCTCGGATCAAGCACTGTGGAATTGACCGCGTCCATCGAGGAGATCAATAATAATCTTGACTTCATTGTGAAATCGCAGGCAGAGGTGGATTCGGCTATGCAGATGGCTGCCTCAAATCTACAGTCTCTGCGTGTTTCCGGCGAAGAGATCAGCAATCGCACAACTTATGTGACGGGCAATGTTCAGGGATTAAAACAGGTGGTAGATAAATTCCATGTGTAGGTCATAGGACGACAAAAAAGCGCTATGCCATAAAAAGGCACAGCGCTTTTTATACGTATAGGCTACGCGGCTCAGATAAATTCTTCAGCCAGCTTGTAGGTGCCGTCCTGAAGCTTGGCATAAATCTCATCGTAGGTCATGGGCTTTCCGTAGAAGTATCCCTGAAGTCTTCCGCAGCCGGCGCTCTGAAGGAAATCAACGGCCTCCTGTGTCTCCACGCCTTCGGTCAGCGTCATCATCCCCAGATCCTTTGCCAGATCCAGAATACTCTTGATGATCTTGTGTGCGTTTTCATTTCCGGTGAAATTCTTCAAAAATACCATATCGATCTTTAACAGGTCAAATTTATAATCCTTCAATACATTCATGGAGGAGTAACCCGACCCGAAGTCGTCGAGCCAGATGGAATACCCCTTTTCCCGCAGGATGCGCATGGATTTCTGCAAACGGCTCACATCGTCGGACAGGGCACTTTCCGTGATCTCCACATGAAGATATTTTCTGGGGATCTGATATTTTTCCACCAGTTTTTCCAGCTCACCGACGGCATCCATCAGTTCAAAATCCAATCGCGAGAAGTTTAAGGAGGTAGGGAAGATCGGAAGATCTTTGTCCAGACATTCCCGCATTTTCCTGCATACGATCTCGTAGACACATTTGTCCAGCTTGTGGATCTGGCGGCATTCCTCCAATACCGGGATAAATTTGCCGGGGGAGAGGAAGCCCATTTCCGGGTCGTCCCATCTCGCAAGGGCTTCGCAGCCGCAGAGCTCTCCGTCATCTGACCAGACTACAGGCTGATAGTATACCTTGATATAGCCTTCCTTGACAGCTCGGTCGATATTGTTGAGGACATACTGGCGAAGACGATAATCCTTATCCATCTGGTCGTCGTATTCCCGGATAAACTCCTCTTCATGATTTTTCAACAGAGCACTGGCATATCTGGCGTGATCGACTTCCAGACGCGGATCAGCGGTATAATCCCTGACGCGGTAGGAACCTACTTTGACATCCATGTAGACCTCTGCCTTATGTTTGTATTTCAGGGAATTGCGAACTGCCCCGACACGACGTTCATAGCCTTCCGATTTTGTCAATACGACGAAGTGATCGTCCGATTGTCTGGCATAAGGTTCATCCGGAAAATTATCCCGGATCACCTGAGCCATGGAGATGAGCAGATCATTGCCGCCGCTGTATCCGAAACGGTCATTGAAGGTCTGGAAGTTTTCAATGTTAAAAAACAGATAGACCAGTTCGATGCCCTTTTGCTCGCCCTCTGCCAGATAGCTCACGGCAAGCTCGCTGAAGTGAGCCATGTTGGGGATGCCGGTCAGTTCATCCGTGACAGCAGCAATCTCCAGGTGTTGTGATTTTAAAGCTTCCCGGTAGCGCTGATGATAAATACTGATAGCGATCATGATCAGCGAGATAAAGAATGTGATGTAATTGATCTGATCGCCGGCGTTTACATGGAGTGCGTTTCCCTCCCTGTCAAAGGAGAAGTTATTGAGCAATTGATAAAATCCGTAGGCGATGGCTGACAACAGCAGGATGGATATATAGGGACGCCAGATCAACAGACACGCCACAAACAGTGTCATGGTTAAAAAACAGGTGATCATCCGTCCTCTGGAAAAGTCCTTCATGGAAGTTGTCATACCGAAATATAGGCAGATACCGGAGAAAACGGTGATCCACACTTCGCTGTATTTACGGAGCCGCTGCATCTTTTCACGCAGAAGCAGGCGACAGTAGATCAAAGTCACGATGCCGACCAGAAGTAAAAACCAGTAACTGCTGGTATATTCGAAGAACATACTGAGGGAAGTGCATTTTCCGGTTAGTACATTCATGCGGATATTGCGGAGAATCATCCATATTTCCAGCAGAATGACGACGCCGGACATGAAGGTTGAACTTCGCAGATTGGCTTCCTGTTGATATCTGGCAACATAAGGAGTGTTGTGATAAAAGCCCAGAGCCTGTTTGATACTGTAAGCAATACCGGATTGTTTCTTATCGTTTCCCATAGCGTTGTTATCCATGAAACAGTATTCCTTTCATCTTTTGTGATCCATTATAACATATTTTGCGGAGCGGTTCAATCGGCAACCTCGCAGGTTATAGAGAAATCTTTATCAAGGAAAGCTTTAACGGAGTGACTTTTAGCGGCCGGGCTCTGCGATCCGGCTGACGCCTACATAAATATCCGAAATCTCATACCAGGTAGGATAGTCTGTGATGCCGGTAGCCGGAAGACCGAAGATCTTCTGGAAGATCCGAACACTTTCTGCTGTGCGCGGCCCGTAGATCCCGTCGGTGGTGAGGATCGGTATGGCAGGAAAATTGCGGGCAATGCGGTTCAACTGGTTTTGCAGCTGACGCACCTTGTCGCCGGACGATCCGATCCCCAGGGCATAGCCCGGATAAGAGGAGGGCACTCCGGATATGATGTCCGCTGTGGCGATATAGAGATCATTCCCGAAATAATACCGGAGGATCTCAATGGCGGAGTATCCTTCTTCCGCCAGATACTTGGAACCCCATTGGCTCAGCCCGTTGCAGGTTGTGCGTGTGCCGTCGCAGTAAGCGGTGAATATCGGCTGTCTCACGCCGGGGCGGGCCAAATAGTTGGCAAAGATCGTATCGACGAGAATATCAATGTTCTGAAAGATATTATGGCCGTAAACCCATTTTTGGTCGTAGGCGGTAGAGGAGGTGATCGTAAAGGGATAATTCTGGTTGCGATACCATTCTGTGTAGACCCGGTTCAAGGTAAAGGACATAATGGCGAGAATGTTGGCGTAGATCGCCGCTTCCGGCCATGTGGAATAGATCTCGCAGGAGGCTACGGTCTTGATATAATCTTTGTAGCGTACCCAGTAATTGGTGGCGGTGTTGTCTCCGGGGACTCCGTCGTGCACGATGATGTACTCCGGGATGACCACACGGCTCAACACGATCTCGCCGCGGTCCTCTATGGGTTTGATCTCTTCCTCCGGTATCTTCGGCGGGTAATCACCGAACAGAGTATGAACCGGAATGATGATCCGTTTTTCTTCCTCGGAGGAAGGAGCAGACGGAGCTTCCGACGGGTTCATGACAACGGGCTGGAGGGCGAGTTCCCCGGAAAAGATCTGGGAGCCGGAGATCACCACCGGTTCATATCCTTCGGCTGTGATGAGGATATTGTATTCCGCGTAAGGCTGTGTCTCGGTCTCCGGATCCAGAGAGAGGGCGCGCAGGGGCGCGGGCAGGGTGATGCTCTGTGTCTGACCGGAATTGTCCGTGGTCAGTGTCATCAGAGGAGTTGAAGGATCTCCGGTGTAGGAGATCACAATAGTGGCATTTTCCACCGGGATCATCCCCAGAGCGGATAATACGCTGAGCCGGAGCATTCCGTTCTGTCCGGCTGTTTCAGGTGTAACGGTATCGGTAGTTGAGGGATTCATGGATTCATTTTCAGGCATGGTCGCACCTTATTGGATTCTGTTGTTTTATCTTATGCAACACTACGTCAAAGGTTCCGGTCGGATTCTGTCAAAAAAGGACGAAAAAGTTGTTTCCCCGACAGAAAACTATTTGCCCTATGCCGCTGTTTTTGGTATACTAAAATGGAGTGTGACATATGAGGCAGGTGAGAAATGATGCGTGAATGCGTAGAACAGATTTTGGAAGGAAAATATGATTATGAAACCAGCTCTCTGGATTTTTCCTGTGCGAAGGTGGAACTGACGCTGCACAGTGGGGATATATGTGAGGGCTCTTTTCATGTTTATACTTCAGGAGCCGGCTTCACAAAAGGGTATGTCAGTACCACAGATATGCGTATGGAGTGTCTGACAGAAGAGTTCACCGGGGAAAATGATGAGATTTTGTACCGTTTTCACGGCGAGAATCTGCAGGAGGGCGAGGTTGTAAAGGGAAATTTCTGTATTATCAGCAATCAGGGTGAGTACTTTCTGCCGTTTGTGGCATCGGTGGAGTATGATGTATATGTGTCCTCTGTGGGTAAAATAAAGAACCTGTTTCATTTTGCAAATCTCGCCAAAAGCGATTGGAAAGAGGCCGTAAAATTGTTTTATTCTCCGTCTTTTGCCAAAATCTTTGACAGAGGGGATGAGCAGTATTATGAATGGTATCGCGGATTGAGCGCGCGACCGGGCAATGAGCAGAATGTGGAAGAGTTCCTGATCCGGATCAATAAAAAACAGAAGATCAGTTATCTGACCCGTGAGAAAATACTGGAGAAAGAGTTTGACAGCACGGTATACGATGTTGTGGAGTGTGAACTCAATATCGCGCGGAACGGATGGGGGTATACCCTTCTCAAGGTGGAATGCGAAGGGGAATTTGTTTTTACGGAGAAGGAATATCTGCGTGAGGAAGACTTCCTGGGAAACCGGTGCGCACTGCCTGTTTTTATCGATACAAAGCGATGCCGGAAGGGAAGAAATTTCGGCAATATCCATTTGCGGAATTCCTACGTTTCCGTGACGGTTCCGGTGGAGGTGCAGATGGGGGAGAGCAGACCCGACCGGTCGGCGGGATTGCAGAAGAAGCGCGAGATCGTGCAGATGATGTCCTATTATCAGGAATTTCGCATGAAACGCATCAATTCACAGACGTGGATGAGCAAGACGGATGAGCTGGTGGAGCAGATGCTCAAACGGGACGATGAAGATATCGCAGCGAGACTGTACAAAGCACAACTGCTGATCTCCGAGGAGCGATATAACGAGGCGGAATGGTCGTTGGATCACGCTATAGATCTCATGGAGGAAAAAGGCGAGGAGGACGATGTGCTGTACGCCTATTATCTCTATCTGACCACGCTGATCGAGCGCAGGGAGGAATTCGTCAATGATATCACGGGGAGAGTGGAGAAAATCTATGCCAGAAATCGGGATGATTGGCGTGTGGCATGGCTTTTGCTCTACCTGTCGGAGGAATATAATAAAACTGCTGCAGTAAAATGGGAGTTTCTGGAGAAACAGTTCAAGGCGGACTGCACCAGTCCGGTTTTCTATATCGAGGCGTTAAATCTTTTGAACACGAATCCGACGCTTTTGCGCCGGCTGGATGATTGTTCCCTGCAGATCCTGTATTACGGAGCCAGAAAGGAAGCGCTCAGTCCCGAAGTGGTAGAACAGATCATCTATCTTGCGGGCAGGAATAAAGAGTATTCGGTTCTGCTGCTGCGGATCCTGCAGAAATTGTATGCAAAGAATCCGAGTGAGCATATTTTACAGGAGATCTGTACCCTTCTGGTCCGCGGAAACCGGGTGGGACACAAATATTTTTTCTGGTATGACGCGGGAGTGAAAGCGCAGCTGCGGATCACCAATCTTTATGAGTATTATATGATGTCGATCGATATGGAAGAGCCGCTGAAGCTGCCGAAGATCGTGCTGATGTATTTTTCCTACCAGAACAATCTGGATCTGGAGCACACAGCCTATCTCTACTGGTATGTGGAGCAGCACAAGCTGGAGCTGGGGGAGCTTTATGAGAGCTACAAACCGCGCATGGACCATTTTCTTGTGGACCAGATCCAGAAAGAGCGGATCAACCGCCATCTGGCTTATCTCTACCAGAAGATACTGACGCCGGCGATGGTGGATCAGCAGAATGCCAATGCGCTGTCTAAGTTACTGTTTGCGCATCGCATCAGCGTGGAGGATTCCCGGCTGATACGTGTGATCATGTATCAGAAGGGATTGTGCACAGAACAGGTCTATCCGCTGCAAAACGGTACCACATGGGTGCCGGTTTACGGGAATGATACAGTGATCTTATTTGAGGATGCTTACGGGAACCGGTTTGCAAAATCCGTTGAGTATACTTTGGAAAAACTGATGATACCCGGCAAGTTTTTGAAGCTGATCTCCTCTCTGGTACAGGATAATCTGAATCTGGATGTGTATCTGACAGAGAGTGCAAGAGACAGGGATGATATCACGTCCGAGGTGGCGGACCGGATGCTGCGTATCGCTTCCGATGCACAGGTGGAACCGGCTCTGCGAAGAAGTCTGTATCTGGAGCTGTTGCACCATTTTTATGATGTGGACAATATGAAGGCTTTGGATGAAGGATTGGAAATGTTTTCGCTGGACCTGCTTACGGTGAGCGAGCGGGCGGAAATCCTGCGCTATATGGTGCTGCTGGACAAGATGGATGAAGCGTGGAATTGGGTTTTGCAGTATGGTCCGTATGAAATTGAGGCGAAAACACTGGTCGGCATTCTGGATCATCAGATCGAAAATCGGGACGGAGAGCAAAAGGAGCTGACCGATATTGCCATGTATGCATTCCGCTATGGAAAGTATAACAGCAGAATGGTTCAATATCTGGAACGGTATGCAAACGGACCGACCAGAGAACTCAGAGATCTCTGGAAAGCGGCGCGCTCTTTTGAACTGGACGCGTATCGTCTCAGCGAGCGGCTGATCCTGCAGATGATGTTTTCCGGTGCCTATGTGGGTGAGAGAACAGATATTTTTGCGTACTATGTGTCGAAGGGGGCGGACGAAGGCGTAGCAGAGGCCTTCCTGACCAGATGCGCATATGACTATTTTGTCAAAGAGCGTCTCACAGATGATGTGATCTTCCGTGAGATCAGCAGACTTATGAGAAAGAAGGATGTGGCGAGAGTCTGCAAGCTGGCACTGCTGAAGTATTATGCAGAGAGCAAAGAGGAGTTGTCCTCGGAGATGGGAGCACAGCTGGAGGAGGTCCTTCATGAGATGCTCTCGGATAAGATCCACTTGAATTTTTTCCGGAACTATATTGGAAAGAGCACGATACAGGAACCGTTGCTGATGGAACTGATGGACAAGACTATTGTGGAGTACAGAGGACGTCCGGGAGCGAAGGTTACGATCCATTATATCATTCAACAGGAGGGAAACGAGGAGGCGGAGTATCGTACAGAGCTCATGCGGGAAGTGTTCGGCGGCGTTTGCTTCAAAGAGTTTATCCTGTTTTTTGGAGAGAGTCTGCAGTACTATATTACTGAAGAATGGAACGGCGAGGAACAGCTGACGGAGAGCGGTGATCTGCAGAAAAGTGATATTCACGGGAAAAACCCGGATTGGCGCTATGAGATGATCAATGACATCCTGGTCAGCTGTGTTCTGGAGGATTTTGATACATTGGACGGTCTGATGGACCAGTATTATCGCAGAGAGTATTTGGGCGAAAATCTTTTCGCACTTCAGTAGGATACAGTGGGGAGGTGAGATCATGGGATTGTTGCGGCACGGAAAATTGATGGTGGGCTTTGATCTCGGGGAGGGATATGCCCAGATCAGCTACAGTCAGGGGGAAGACACGGAAACGCTGTCTACAGTGGCGGGACAGGAACAGTACAACATTCCTGCAGTGCTCTGTAAGCGTATCGGCGCGAATCAGTGGTTTTACGGAGAGGAAGCCATACGTTGTGCGGATGAAGATCAGGGGATATTGGTGGAAAATTTATTGCGTCTTGCGGTAGCCGGTGAACCGGTGCAGATCGACGGGATCGTATTTGATCCGGTGTCGCTGTTGGCGCTGTTTGTCAAGCGGGCGCTGGGGGTATTGACTCCCGTGGCTTCGCCGGATAAGATTTACGCCATGATCATTACCTGTGAGAAACTGGACAGCCGGCTTGTAAGCGTGTTGGATCAGGTGGTGGAGAGCCTGCAGCTGAAAACGGAGAGGATCTATTATCAGAGCCACGCGGAGAGCTTTTATCATTATATGCTGAAACAGCCGGAAGAGCTGTGGAAGGCACAGGTACTTCTGCTGGAATACCGGGGAACGAAGGTACAGACCTATTGTATGGGGCTGAACCGGAGGACCACCCCGATCGTTACCTATGTGGAGAACTGGGAGTACAATATGCCGCCGTATGATCCGATGCCTGAGGATGAGGAGATGCGCAGGGAAAAGATGGAACGGCTGGATCAGGAATTCACGGACATCGCCACGCAGGTATGCAAACGGACACCGGTGACTTCAGTCTATCTGATCGGTGAGCATTATTCCAACGAGTGGATGAAGGAATCCCTGCGGAATCTGTGCATGGGAAGAAGAGTCTTTCAGGGCAACAATCTGTACAGTAAGGGAGCCTGCTATGCGGTGCAGGAACGGTTTCAGCCCAGTGAGATCGGAAAAGCACATGTCTTTCTGGGGGAGGAAAAGCTGAAGTCCAATATCGGTATGCACGTTCTGCAGCAGGGTCATGAGATTTATTATCCGATACTGGATGCCGGGATAAACTGGTATGAAGCGGAGCATACCGTGGAATTTTATATGCGCGGCGGGAATGAGCTGGAGTTGGACATTTTATCGCTCACCGGCAGGGAAAACCGGAAGGTTCCGATCGTGCTGGAGGATATGCTGCCCGGTATGAGCAGAATGCGTGCCCGTCTGTATCTGACCGGAGAAAAGGAGCTTGTGGCGGAGATCACAGATCTGGGCTTCGGCAGCTTTCGGGCTGCGACAGAGCAGGTGTGGCGCAAGGAAATTGCGTTATAAAGGATAAGAGGGAAGAGTGATGAGGGTTAGTCTTTGCGTCGGGAATTATTCGACAACTCCATATTATATTGCCGGTCTGGATATTCCGGTTTATTCCATGGAAGAATTGTGCTTCTGTCTGAAGGAGAACGCCTTTTTGCTGGATATGTCCGTGATGCGGGATGAACTGGTGGAATGGATCGAGAAAGAATGCGGACTGAAGACTCTGGCAGGCGAGCTGTACCAATTGATCCACAAGAAAGGGTCACTCAGCACCTTTGTCGGTATGATCCAGGAGTATGTGGGATTTTATGACGCGGAGGAGATTGCCGAAGTGGATAAGATCCTGCGGCAGGGAGCCGGGTTGTCCAGTATTGAGCGAAGGAAAGGGCAGATTGATTATCTGGTCCGCCAGAGAAAATATGAGGCTGCGGTTCGGGGCTACGACGGGCTCCTTACAATCTGGTCCGAGGATGAGGCATTGGGCGGGGAGCTTCCGGCAGCCAAGGTGAAGGGAGCGATCCTCCATAATAAGGCTGTGGCGCAGATCGGGATGATGCTCTATGATGATGCCGCCGGGAATTTTAAGGCCGCCTATGAGACAGACGGGGATATTTCTCATCACAAGGCATATCTTGCGGCAAAGCGGCTGGAGCTGGATGAAAACGATTATATTGCCTTTGCTGCGGAGCAGACGATCGGATACGAACATACGCTGGAGTTGGAGCGCCGGATGGATCGGCTGTTGGAGGACTGGAAACTGCAGCCTGAGTTTCAGGAGCTTCTGGCGGTAAGAGAGTATCGCAGAAACGGGCAGCGTCAGCTGTACATGGAGAAAAATACGGAATTGATCCAGAGCCTGAAGAAGCGTTATCGGACCAGTGTGGGAGAATAGAGGGATATCGAATGGGATTTTTTGATCGGTTTTTCAAGCGACGTAAGAAACAGACGGAGCAGATTCCGGAAGAAGATTGGGGCGAGATCGTTCTGGATCATAACGGAGTTGATTTCTCTGACGAAGAGCAGCGTAGCAGGTACATCATGAACTGTATGGAACAGATCGCGGATGCGTCCAGAGAGATCAACCAGTTGAACGGCGAATACGCGTTGGTCACAGCATACCTGACGGATATGGAAGAGATCGAAGCTCTGCCGCAGGAACCTAAACAGGAATTGGATAAAGTAGCGCGGACGCTGGATGATCTGGAAAAAGAAAAGCGCAGATTTCTGGATAAAGAAAACCGCATGAAAGACAGCGATTATTACCGGATGCGCAAGCAGGAGAATGAAGTACAGGAAGGGATTGAAAAGCTAAAGCAGGCAGAGGATTACAATAAGTTAGTGAAAACGGATCTGAAGCGTCTGGACAGAGAGCGGAATGCCTATGCTTATCGGAAGAAAGAGCTGAGTGTTATGCAGACCAATCTTCGGGGAATGGCGATCATCTTCATTGCCGCCATGGCGGCTTGTCTGGTCATGCTTGCGGTACTGCAGTTTGTGTTTGAAATGAATACCTATGTGGGCTACTTTATCACCGTTTTGGCAGGAGCTATTGCAATCACGGTGGTGTGTGTCAAATATATTGACGCCGATCAGGAGCGTGCGATGGCGGAGAAAGCGATCGCCAAGCTGATCCAGCTCCAGAATAAGGTCAAGATCCGCTATGTGAATAATGTGAAACTGTTGGAATATCTCTGCATGAAATATGGCACGGAAAATGCCAGGGAGCTGCAAAAACGCTGGGAAAATTATCAGGAGGAAAAGGAACAGCGCAAACAGTTTGCGGAAGCCGAGGCCAAAACGGAATATTATCAGAAGGAACTGGTCCGACAGCTCTCCAGGTACCGTGTCAGTGATCCGGGGAGATGGGTAAATCAGGCGCAGGCCATTTTGGATCATCGGGAAATGGTGGAGATCCGGCACGACCTGATCCTGCGGAGACAGGCACTCAGGCAGCAGCTTGAATACAATAACACTGTAGCGCAGAATGCGAGAGAAGAGGTTATGCGTGTGGCCAAAGAGTATCCGCAGTATAACGCGGAGATCATGGCTATGGTGGAGAAATATGAGAAAAAGAGCGATATCTGAATTGGGTATTGAGTTTTTGCCTGAAATGTGGTTATCTATTAGTTAGGGTAAATGCAAAGGCATTGTTATCGGGTTTAAAAAAATAAAGTGAGGTATTTAGTATGAGCACACAGGAAATGAAACCGATCAAAGAAGGAAAGGTACGCGAGATTTATGACAATGGCGACAGCCTGATCATGGTGGCAACGGATCGTATCAGCTGTTTTGATGTGATCCTGCACAACACAGTGACAAAGAAAGGAACGGTATTGACGCAGATCTCCAGATTCTGGTTTGATATGACGAAGGATATCATCCCGAACCATATGCTCTCCGTGGATGTGAAGGATATGCCGGAATACTTCAGACAGCCTGAGTTTGACGGCAACAGCATGATGTGCCGCAAATTAAATATGCTGCCTATCGAGTGTATCGTTCGTGGTTACATCACCGGAAGCGGATGGGCAAGCTATCAGAAGGACGGCACGGTATGCGGCATTAAACTTCCGGAGGGGCTGAAGGAGTCCGACAAACTGCCTGAGCCTATCTATACGCCTTCCACCAAGGCGGAGATCGGTGATCATGATGAGAATATCTCCTATGAGCAGAGCATCGCGCATTTAGAGAAATATTTCCCCGGAAAGGGCGAGGAGTATGCGGCGAAGCTTCGCGATTACACCATTGCACTGTATAAGAAATGTGCAGATTATGCGTTGACCAAAGGTATCATCATCGCGGATACAAAGTTTGAATTTGGTCTGGACGAGGATGGCAACATGGTTCTGGGAGATGAGATGCTGACTCCCGACAGTTCCCGTTTCTGGCCGGCAGAGGGATATGAGCCCGGACACGGTCAGCCCTCCTTTGACAAGCAGTTTGCGAGAGACTGGCTGAAGGCAAATGAAGGACACAATTGGACGCTGCCGCAGGAAATCGTGGACAAGACCATCGATAAGTATCTGCAGGCATATGAATTGCTCACCGGCAAAAAGCTTGAAGCATAACCATAAAAAAATAAGACGGAGAGGCGGCTGCGGAAACAGCTGCCTTTTCTTTTTTTATAGAAAAATTTGCAGATAATGAGGTGTGCGGATTGATTCCACGCTGCATGAGGCGGGGTGACTTACGTACCTTCAGCAGAAAATGCTGCGAAGGTCTTACACGCAGAGAACAGAAAACGTCAAGAATAAGGGAAGGTTCCGCTGCATATTCTGCTATGACGAGCGACAGCAGACAATCTTGATCTGTGTGACAAGGTAACGGGAGCGGAGTATGGAGCAGAAGCGGGAAAATCTTTTTAATCTGGCGCTGGAAACGCCGGAGCAGGAGCGGGAACGCACGGAAAATCTGAATGTGGGTTTTGACCCGACAGTTCGAAGCTGGGAGATGATCGTGAAGTTCCATGGAAATCTGCAGGCGGCGGTGGAAGAATTGAAGGTGTCTCTGACAGAGGATGCGCGCGAGCTTATCAAGGTAGAGATACTGATCGCAGGATATGCTATCCTTACGGTGCCGGAGACGCTGGTGGACACGGTGACCGCATTGGAGGAGATCGAATATGCGGAAATGCCGAAGCGGTTTTATTACTCCGCTGTGACCGGATTTGATCCTGCGGACAGTGCATGCTTTGCTGAGGTTACCCAGGGACCGCCTTTTCTGACAGGCCGTGGGGTGTTGCTGTTGATCGCAGATAGCGGGATTGATTGGCAGAGAGAGGATTTTATCCGGGCCGACGGGAGTACCAGGATCAGATGGCTGTGGGATCAGACGTTAGGGCTGGAATTTGATGCAGAACAGATCAATACGGCATTGATGGCGCAGAGCGCGGAAATGCGTTTCCGGCTTTTGCCCAGTATCGATGTGACAGGGCATGGTACAGCAGTGGCCGGCATTGCCGCCGGGGCAAGCAGGAGCAGCGGATATGCAGGCGCGGCGCCGTGGGCGGAATTATTGGTGGTAAAGCTGGGACCGGCGGATCCTTTCGGATTTCCCAGAACGACGGAACTGATGCGCGCGGTGGCCTGGGGATTGCGTAAAGCCGAGCTCTTGCAGATGCCGTTAGTCATTAATCTGAGCTTTGGGAACAGCTACGGTGCGCATGACGGCAGTTCTCTGCTGGAGCGCTTTCTGGATAATGCCGCGGAGATCGGCAGGACCGTCATCTGTGTGGGGAGCGGGAATGAAGGAGCAAACGGCGGGCATGCAGCCGGCAGAGTCACGTCACAGAAGGCACGGCAGGAGATTGCGGTGGCAAATTATGAGCGTAACCTTCGTCTGCAGCTATGGCAGAATTTCAGTGATCGGTTCCGGATCTATCTGATCTCCCCGGGGGGAAGAAGAGTAGAGATGACTGCACCGGTAAACGGGGGGAAATACACCGTCTGGCTGGAAAATACCAAGATCCTTGCTTATCAGGGGGAACCGTCTCCCTATGCGGTGGCAAAAGAATTGTACCTGGAATTCCTTCCGGAAGGTACGCCATATATCACAAGCGGGATCTGGACACTTGAGCTGGAGCCGGAGGATGTGGTGACGGGGCAGTATTATCTCTATTTGTCAGATGGGGCGACCAGAAGCAGCGGAACCTTTTTCTTTACGCCTACTCCGCAGGTGACATTGACGATCCCGTCCACGGCAGCTAAAGTGATCACTGTGGGGGCTTATGACAACGGTTATGACGCCTATGCGGATTTTTCCGGCAGAGGCTATGCGGATGAGGAGAGAACGATAGGGGTGATCACGGCTGGGTTGGCGAAACCGGATATTGTGGCGCCCGGGATCAATATCCTTGCACCGGATCTGTTCGGCGGTTATAGTCCGATGACGGGAACCTCGTTTGCGACACCCATTGTATCCGGGGCAGCGGCACTTTTGATGGAGTGGGGAATCGTGCGCGGAAATGATCCTTTCCTGTATGGCGAAAAGGTGAAGGCGTATCTGCGCAGAGGGGCAAGACCGCTGCGTGGGATACAGAATTATCCGGACGACAGGGTAGGGTGGGGTAAACTCTGTGTGGCGGACAGTTTACAGACGACATGAGTCCCGGAAAAATAAAATGTGTAATGACAGGATTTAGCCTTGACGGAGAAGAGGGAAATAGGTATATTTAATATAGGCGCATAAGCGCAGAGATACAATAAAACACAGGATGATGTGTGGAAAGAGGTAAGAACATGAGTGTTGCTGAAAAGATTGAAGAACTTGGAGTTGTTCCGGTAGTCGTATTAAATGATGCGAAGGATGCGCTTCCTTTGGCGAAGGCATTGATCGAGGGTGGACTTCCCTGTGCAGAGGTTACTTTCCGTACCGCAGCTGCGGAAGAGTCCATCAAAAAGATCCATGAGGCATATCCGGATATGCTGTTGATCGCAGGTACTGTTTTGACCACAGATCAGGTTGACCGTGCAGTGGCGGCAGGTGCGACCGCAATTGTTGCGCCTGGCTTTGATCCGGAGATCGTTGATTATTGCCTGAATAAGGGCATTGAGGTAATGCCCGGTCTGGTGACTCCTTCCGAGATGGCTCAGGCGGTAAAGCGTGGTCTGACCCGCGTGAAATTTTTCCCTGCAGAGGCAGCAGGCGGCGTAGCGATGATCAAGGCTATGTGCGCAGCATATACTAACGTAAGAGTAATGCCTACCGGCGGTATCAGCGCAAAGAATCTGGAAGAGTATCTGTCCTGCGATAAGATCTTCTGCTGCGGCGGAAGCTGGATGGTAAAGGGCGACCTGATCAAAGCGGGTGAATTTGACAAGATCAAGGAGATGACCGCTGAGGCAGTTGGTCTGGTGAAGAAGATCCGCAACAAATAAGTGAGGGTCGGTGATGATCCTGATTCGCAGTAGCAAATAAGAAAAGATGAAAA
>CADBNO010000037.1 GCA_902796105.1 uncultured Lachnospiraceae bacterium
ATCACTTTCATCTCTGCCTTGATGCCGACAATGTCTTCCTTCATGTCGTCGATATCTGCTTTCATCACTTTCATCTCTGCCTTGATACCGACAATATCTTCTTTGATATCTCTGATATCATCTTTGATCGGCTGCAACTCCGCTTTAAACTTCGCATCTAATTTTTGATCCAGAAGATTGGACATTGCCAATAGCATTTCGTTGTCTGTCATGGTAATACACCTCCTTTCTATTTGATGATTGAAATATATCATATTTAAAAGTCAAAATCCATTGTCAGATTTACTAAAAAAATCGATCCGACCACCGCACAAAATTCAGTCAATTGCGCGGCAGCCGGATTATATATGGCTTTCCTCGATTATACAAATTTTTACATATCTTTATTATTATTTACTTTACATTCGCTTAACATTTTCAATCGATCCTGGATCGTCTGAATTCCTTACCTGCTCAGATCCAGCTTTCTCACCGCATCCCGAAGCGGCAGTACAAAGGGCGCCGACACAGATAATTCGTCGATGCCCATCCGCAGGAACGCTTCCGTGAGGGTGGTGTCCGCCGCCAGTTCGCCGCAGATACCGATCCAGGCGCCATGAGCATGGGCGTTCTTTGCAGACATCTCGATCAGCCGCAGGATCGCCTCATGGTGAGTGTCGCAGAAGGGCTCCAGCTTTGCATTTTGCCTGTCGATTGCCAGCGTGTACTGGGTCAGATCGTTGGTGCCCACACTGAAGAAGTTTACAAGCGGCGCCAGCCTGTCGCTGATCACAGCGGCTGCGGGAGTCTCGATCATGATCCCCACTTCCGTATTCTCATCGTATGGCACGCCGGCCTCCTTCAACTCTGCCTTCACCTCTTCACAGACAGCCAGAATCTTCTCCACCTCGGATACGCTGGTGATCATAGGGAACATGATGCCCAGATTACCGAATGCGGAAGCACGGTAGAGTGCGCGGAGCTGAGTTTTGAAGATCTCGGGTCTGGTGAGGCAGATGCGGATTGCACGAAAACCAAGCGCCGGATTTTCCTCTTTGTCCAGGTTAAAATAATCAATCTGTTTGTCTGCACCGATATCAAGCGTACGGATAATAACCTTCTTGCCCATCATGCTCTCCAGCACTTTACGGTAAGCTGTAAACTGCTGCTCCTCCGTGGGATAGTCCGGACTCTCCAGGTACAGAAATTCGCTACGGAACAGACCGATGCCTCCTGCATCATTGGCAAGCACTGCACCCACGCCGTCCACGCCGCCGATATTGGCGTAGATATTGACCTTCGTTCCGTCAAGGGTCACATTCTCTTTTCCCTTTAACTCCTGCAGCAGAGATTTTTTATGCAGATCTTCCTCCTGTTTTTTCTGCATAGCGCTTTCCGTCTCCGCGTCCGGTTCCAAAATGATCTCTCCGGTGTAGCCGTCCACAATGATCCGCTTGCCGTCCTCCACCGCTTTCAGAAAATCCTCTCCCACACCGATCACCGCCGGGATATTCATGTTCCTGGCAAGGATTGCCGTGTGGGAATTGGAGGAACCGTAGGCCGTCACAAAAGCCAGTACACTTTCCTTATCCAGGGAAACCGTCTCGCTGGGCGCCAGATCATCCGCACAGATGATCATCTTCTGCGCCGTCTGCTGTCCGGCGCTCTCCCCTTTGGTCAGACAGTTGATCAGACGGTTGGAGATATCCTTCACATCCGCCGCTCTCGCCTGCATATAGGCGTCCTCCATGGACGCAAACATATCCGCAAAATTGTCCGCCGTCGTGGCAACCGCATACTCTGCATTGACGGACTGCGTCTTGATAATGTTGGTGATAGACTCATTGTAGTCATCATCCTCCAGCATCATCATATGCACTTCAAAAATCTGGGCATGGGTCTCGCCCACCTCCTTCAGTGCTTTTTCATAAATCTCTGACAACTGTTCCGTGGCAAGTTCCTTTGCCTCTTCAAACCGTGCAAACTCCGCTTCGATATCATCCACATGCGTTCTGCGGACCTGCTCATCCTGTCTTTTGAACAATGCCACATTGCCGATGTCAATGGCTCCGTAAACTCCCTTACCCTTGAATTTCGTCATGCTGTTACCCCCGTTTTTCGTCTGATTCGCTCCGATCCACGTGTGCTCACGACTCTACAGATTCTCTTTCATGAAATCCTCGATCGCCTTCGCAGCTGCTTCTTCGTCTTCCCCTTCCACGGTGAAGTTCACAGTGTCACCGCACTTGATCCCCATGCCCATGAGCATCATCAGTTTCGTCACATTCACGCTTTTGCCATCCTTCTCCAGCGTAACGGTACTGGTGAAGGTCTTAGCCAGCTTTGCCAAAAGTCCTGCCGGTCTTGCGTGGATCCCTACTGCATCCTGAATGGTGTAAGAAAATGTTTTCATAAAAAATCCCTCCTTATATTAAAAAATTTTTTTATAATCTTTCATGTCCGGGTAGGAAGCGATAGCGCCGTACAGCGTTACGCTCCTGCCACAGAATTCATTGGAAAAATCCAGGCTCTCCGCCAGGATCTCCTGTGCCAGATCCTGCAGATTTTCCCCGGTTGCCCCCAATTGGTGCAGCTTCCAGAGAAACGATCCGATAAATCCGTCCCCGGCACCGGTGGTATCCAAAGCGTTCACCTTACGTGCTTCCGCAAAAGCCCATGCCTCCCGGGTGTAAGCATACGCTCCGCCACCGCCGCAGGTATAGACCACCAGCTTCACATCTCCCGTAAACAGCCGGGGCAATGCCTTTCGGATATCCGTTTCATCGGTGAGAAATTCCAGCTCTTCATCCGAAAGCTTCAGAATATCTGCCTTGGGAATGAATTCCCAAACGGTCTGCTTCAACGCCTCCCTGCTCTCCCAGAGCTGGAAACGCAGATTCGGATCAAAACTGATCAGGCTCCCTTTCTCACGTGCGACCCGAATGGCCTCTCTGTGCGCCTTCCGCATGGGGAAATCTCCCAGTGAGACACTGCAAAAATGCAGAACATATGCTTCCTCAAAATATTCCTCCCGAATCTGCTCCGCCGTATAGAGCATATCCGCCGATGGCTTGCGGTAAAAGGAAAAGGTTCTGTTGCCATCCTTTCCCAGGCTCACGAAAGCCAACGCCGTGTTTGCCTGTTCTGTCAGGGAGATACAGCTCGTGTCCACATTGTCCTCCGCAAGTTCCTTCACAATCTTATGTCCGAAAGGATCGTCCCCCAGCTGCGTCAAAAGCCTTGCCCTGCCCCCCAGTTTCGCATAGGCTCCGCAGACGTTGGCCGGTGCTCCGCCCAGTTTGGGCGCAAACCCCGTGACCTGGTCGAACTCACAGCCTTTTTTATCCGGTATAAAATCAATCAGCGCTTCGCCGATCGCAACCAATCTGTCACCCAAGGTTTCGCACCTCCAATCCCTTTAATTCATATAGCACACCTCTCAAATTTTCCGTAAAGAGACTGACTTCTCTGACCGCCGGATAAAATCTGCTGCTCATCACTTTCTCCCCACCGTTCAGATAGATCTCCAACGAAGAAGTATCCGCGATCACACAAAGCTCGTCGCACCGGGTGAGCTTTACATTGCGCCTGTCTCTTCCGCTTCCGGTCTTCTCATCCAGGAAGATCATGGAAAACACGTCGTCGGTATACTGCAGTTTCAACATTTCTCCAAACAGGATCGTGAACCTGCCCGGCGTTGTCGCGATCAGTTCAAAGGGCAGCTGCGTCTGCATCATCGCCCCCTGGGAAAACTCTTTTTTCTTTTCCCGCAATGCTTGAAACTCCCGGATCGGCTTCTGTAACAGCCTGCCGTCCTTCCCCACGGTAATCTCTCTGGGCAGTGTCAGGCAATGCTGCCAGCCCATCTGCGCCGTGGGATTGGTATAGGGAATATCCCCGATGCCCATCCAGCCGATCAACAGTCTCCGGCCGTCTGGGGCTTCAAAAGACTGGGGCGCATAGAAATCAAACCCATGATCCCACTCTTCAAATTCTTTGTCATTCACAAAGTAGCCGGAACTGTATACATTCTGATGTGTGTATTCCGTATGCTTCACTCCCTGAGGAGAAATACTGAGGTAATGTTTGCCGTTCAGCCATAACACATCGGGACATTCCCACATATACCCGAAGTCCGGCACACTGACCTCCTGCTCGAATCTCCAGCTGGTAAGATTTTCCGAGGTATAAAACAATACGCAGCCTGTGTCATCCAATTTTCTGGCGCCCAGCGCCATCTTATAAACACTGCCTTCCTTCCACACCTTGGGATCCCGCACATGGCAGGAACAGTCCGCGGGATAATCGGAATTGCGCAACAACACCTGCTTCGGACTCATATGGTGCCCGTCTTTTGTGGTGACCAGGATCACATTGGCGCCGCGCCCTGCCGTGATATAGTCGTAATCCCCTTTTTCCTTCACGTTGCCTGTGTAGTAGAGATATAAGGTATCTCCTTCCACCAGACCGCAGCCGGAGTATACACCGTTCCTGTCCTCCGGAATGTCCGGATAGAGCACGGTCCCCGTGAACTCCCAGGAAAGCATATCCTTACTCTGCCAGTGCCCCCAGCACTTAGGACCCTTGCCCAGGGCACTCTCCGGCGAGTATTGGAAATATACATGATAATATCCCTTAAAATAGCTTAAACCGTTTGGATCATTCAGCCATCCGCTGCCCGGTTCCAGATGCAGCTTCTGGCGCCAGTCATTTTTCATAGGCTTCATCCTTTTTTCGTCTCGATCAGTTTATCCAAAAACTCTACGGTTCCGTTGGCAGCCTTCTTGACTTCCGCATAATCGTCCGGATTGGTGATGATCACCGGCGTTACCGTCTTATAGCCCTTGCTTTCGATAAATGCCTTATCGAAGGTGATCAGTGTCTGACCGCGTTTAAACCGCTCGCCGTCCGCAATATGTGCGGTGAAGCCTTCTCCGTTCAATTCCACGGTATTGATGCCAATATGGATCAACAATTCCATGCCGTTGTCCAGCGTCAGTCCGATGGCATGATGCGTATCAAACAGGGTACTCACTTCGCCGTCCGCAGGAGCAACCACTTTTCCCTCCGCAGGATCCACTGCCGCGCCCAGTCCTAATACCTCTGCCGCAAATGTCTCATCCGGCACATCTGCCATTGCCACTGCCGTGCCCTTTAAAGGTGCATACACACAATTGTCATCAAACTCTTTGTCCAGATTGATCGCTGCTTCCGCAGTTTTTTCTGCAGACTTTTCCGCTGCACTATCCACCCCGTTTGATCCGTTGTCCGCTACCGTCTCTTCATCTCTGTAAATCAAATAAGAAATCACAAAAGCCACAACCGTCGCGATCACAAAGGTGAGCAGATATCCCACAAAAGTCTCTGTGGTGATCAGGAAACCGAAGATACCGGTCACGCCGTTTGCCGTCGCATATACCTTCATCAGAGAAGCTACCGCAGCGCCGCAGGCACCACCGATCATACCTGCTACCAGAGGTTTGCCGTACCGCACATTCACACCGAAGATTGCAGGCTCCGTAATACCCATGAACGCGGAAAGGGATGCGGGCAATGCCATGGATCGGAGCTTTTTGTTTCTGGTCTTGAATGCCACTGCCAAAGCCGCTGCGCCCTGTGCCACGTTGGCTGCCGTCGCGATCGGCATCCAGGTGTTCATTCCGTTGTCAGCCAACATTGCCAATTCAATTGCATTATACATATGATGTACACCTGCCACCACGGTAGGCGCATACACACCGCCCATGATAAATGCACCGATTCCGAAAGGAATTGCGATCAGCGCCTTCGCGCCGCTCAGTACCCAGGTCTCCAGCTGGGAGAATACGGGACCGATGAGCGTTAAAGTAAAGAACCCGGTCACCAGCACCGATACTAATGGTGTCACAAAGAGATCAAAGGTCTCCGGCACCACCTTATGCAATTTCTTTTCTATCATGCACATGACAAGCACTGCGATGACCACCGGGATCACATGTCCCTGATAGCCGGTGTTCTGAATGTTCCAGAGCCCGAACCATGACCACAGCGTATCCGTTTCTGCGCCGCTGCCTGCCGACCAGGCGTTGACCAGATTGGGATGGATCATGATCATACCGATGACCGCGCCGAGAAAAATATTGCCGCCGAAAATCTTTGCCGCGCTGACCGCGATCAGGATCGGCAGGAATACCAGAGCCGTGTTGGAAAACATATCCAAGAGCCCAAACAGATAAGAATCCGCCATGCCCGGAAACGCCTTAGAAAGGCCTCCCAGCAGACCGTTCAAAAGGCCAGTAGCTACAATGGCCGGAATGATCGGCACAAAGATATCGCCCAATGTCTTGATCGCCCGTTTGTACCAGGGTGCCTGAGCCGCTGCCGCCGCTTTCACATCCTCCTTGGAAGCTGCCTCCACCCCCGCCAGGGCGATGAACTCGTCATACACCTTGTTCACGGTGCCCGTTCCGATAATGATCTGAAGCTGCCCTGCAGCCTCAAATACACCCTTTACCCCGTCTATCCCTTCCAGCATAGACTTCTTGACCTTGCCGTTGTCCGCAATGACAAGGCGAAGGCGGGTTGCGCAATGTGCCGCACTGGCAAGGTTTTCCTTGCCGCCGATTCCTGTCAGAATTTCCGATGCGCATTTTCTGTAATCCATAAGCATTCCCTCCTCGTTTCACGCTTCTTGTTTCACATCAATTGTGGTATCGTTTTCATATCTTAGGTAAATTCTAACACATGCGCATCTGTAAATCTATGGGCTTTAGTACCAATTAAAAATCAGATTTCAGTTGGTTTCACACAGTTTCACATTTTTATTTGTTCCTTTGCGTAGATTCGCGTTCAATAATATCATAGTCCAACTGCAATGCCCGCTGGATCGCATCACCGTTCTGGATAGCGGACAACAGCATATTGGCTGCCTCCGTTCCGGCTGTCTTGTAATGCAGTCTGGCCGTGGTCAACGGTGTGTATAGGATCCTGGCAACTTTGGAATCACCCACTCCGCAGATCATGATATCATCCGGAATGCGCAGTCCTTTCTCTCTGCAGCAGAGCATGGCGCCCGCCGCAATGTCATCCGTGGCGCAGAACACGGCATCCGGAATCTTTTTCCGGGACAGGATCCTTCTCATACAGTCATAGCCGGAATCCATGTTGAACCGGGATGTTTCTGTAAACTGCGGATCACACCCTAGTCCGAACTCCTGCAATGCCTTGTCGAATCCTTCCCTGCGCGCCGCACCGGCCGCCCGGTCTTCCATCAGCACACCGATAAAACCGGGGCGTCTCGCACCGTTTTCCAACATCCGCTTCGTCAGCATATAGGCCGCCTCCCTGTCATTGTGGCAGACACAGTTGTACCCTTTCAGGTACTGTCCCACAATGACGACTGGAACACGAACTTTACTCAACACAGATTTATGCAGATCCGTAAAGACCGTGGCAAGCAAAATGATCCCGTCCACCCTGTTCTTCCGGAGCAATTCCAAAGATTCAATCTCCTTGTGGGCATCATTGGCTGTGCTGATCATCAAGATCTTATACCCTTCCCGGTTCAGTACTTCACTGATGCCTTCCGCCACCCGGGAGCAGCTTTCGCTGGAAAGCTTCGGCAGAATCACGCCCACCAGCTTTGTCACCCTGGTGCGCACCGCACGGGCGGCAATGTTGGGGGCATACCCCGTCTTTTCTATGGCTTCTTCAATTTTTTTTCTCTTGTCTTGGCTCAGGTAACCGTCGTTAAAATACCGGCTGACCGCCGATTTTGACACGCCCGCGATCTCTGCAAATTTCGAAATGTTCATCATAATATTATTCCATCCCATCCGCCTTTATAAACACAATGTGTCAAGAAACAGATGCTGTTTCTATCGTTCAGCATAACATAATACAAAAAAATATGAAACCGTTTTCATATTTTTTAACACTAATTTCATATTTTCATACGTCCAAAAGAAAAAGGAGCTGCAAGAGCCCCTTTTTCGCCATTCTTATATTCCATACCTCTTATTTTGTCAGCGCCGTCCTGTTTACATAAAGTGTGTATCCGTTTGTGATCACATTAGATACATCACCGTCAAAGGAAGTCACATAGCTGTCCGCCGTCAGCGTCCAGGTACTCGTGGCATCCAGTTTTACTGCCACGGTACCGACCTGCGTTGATACACTTGCTCCGCCGGCATTTGTGATCGTTCCGGTAACGGAACCGGTAAATTGTGTCGCATTTGTCAGATTCAAGGTCAATTCAGAATCGCTTCCCACAAGGATATCACCTGCAAGCTCCTGTCCGTCCGCATTTAACGTGGCAATATTCGAAGCGCCGCTCCATCCGTCATCACAGACAGAGAGAAGCACGTTTGCGGAATCTTCATCTATGATCTTTACGCCGGAAAGGTTGATCACTGCATTGGTGTTGGTCACATGAAACACATGCCCGCTTTTACTGGTCAGTGTGCCTCCCGTCATGGTAAAGGATGACGTACCGCTGTCCGCATCTCCCGACATGGACTGGTAGATCATAATGGAATCCAGAAAAGTTGCATTTCCGTTGCATTTTGTGTTATTTGCCGTCAGGTTACAATCCGTTAAGGTAATGGAATTTTTTCCCTCAATGCAGACACCCTCAGACAGATTGGAAACAAGCGTCGCATTCGCAACCGTGATATCCGCTGTAGAGTAAATGGTCGGGGAGCCCAAACCGTTGGTGGTATAGGTACCGCCATCCACTGTCACCGTGCCGCCACCGCGGTCCGTACGGATCGCCGCGGAAGATCTGCCGCTTGTGGTGACTGTCAGGTTGCTCGCCTTGGTCACGCCGCCACCCGTGGTCATGATACCGCCGGAGCCGTCTCCCGTAGTGGTGATCGCAGTATCAGAGATGATAACCGTGGTGCCGTCCCCGGATGCTCCGTTTTGACCACCGTTCCCGCCATAGGAAAATACGCCGTTTGCCCCATCTGCGTCAGAGGTAATGGTCCCGCCGGTGATCGTTGCAGTCGATCCGTCTTTGACCAGAACAGCCGCATTTAATCCGTAAAAATTACAATTATCGCCGCCATCGGAATCCCCTGTCTTGGTGACCACAGGATTTGTGACCGTCACTGCATCGGAAGTACTGATCAGAAGCGCACTCTCGTCAGCCGTACTGCTCGCATATATTTGGCCGGATTGGGAATCCGCCGCTGTAATTTCCGTTGCTCCGGTATAATCGATGTCCGCACTGCTGCTTCCTCCGCCAAATCCTCCGCCCATGCCGCCGTCGGGCGGATTTCCGGGCGCATTACCATCGGGCGGATTTCCGGGCATCTTACCGTCCGGCTTATCCGGCGGAGTCTGTCCGTTGCCGAATCCCGGTTTTTCCCCCGCGCCATCCGTCTCTGTTATCCCATTCTCATCCACTGTCTGGTTCGAAGCACTGTTGCTGTTCCGTCCACAGGCCGTCAGACTGATCGTAAGCGCCATGATAGCCGCTGCAGTCATCCATTTTTTTATCTGTTTCTTCTTCATAAGAATCACCTCCGTTTATTTCCGCGAGCAATGAGTCAAGATAACATGCTTGCATGTCAATTTGGCGAATGCCGCGAGGGTCAAATACCACGCAGCAAGCTACGGGGTATCAAACTTGCTGCATAGCAGAGCTGCGTGGTATTTGATTTGTTCTGTATTATGTACGAAGTATAACAAAGCAAACTTAAGTCAACCTTAAAAAATCTATTTTATTTAAATTTTGTCAGACGATAACCCTCTTTTATGATCTGCACAGTGATCGCCCCAGTCTGCGGCGTCTGGTGGATCCTGCTCTGCACGGCCTCCAGCCGCTCCAGAAGCTCCTCATGGGGGTGTCCGTAGCGATTATTTCTGCCACAAGAGATGACGGTATCCGAAGGTCTGATCTGGGCAAGTATTTCTGCACTTGTGGTGCCTTTGCTGCCGTGGTGCGAGCACTTCAGGACATCAATATCCGATATTTGATAGGTTTTCAAAGCCGCCAACAGCTCCTGCTCTCCGCTTCCCTCCACATCACCGGTAAGCAGCATATTTACTTTTGCTTCCTTTTGTGAACCGGGCACCGGAAAAGACAAAAAAAAGCACTCCGAGCATGCATTGCCTCCGCACGCTGTAGGTACAGTTGATATACGATCTGCGGCGGAACTACCTTCAAGAGGCTGCGGATGCAGGCACAAAAACGACACCGCTTTGCCCTGCCGCGCCTTACTCTGCCAGCTTACGCCGCTTTGTATCGTTGTCACGGCCGGTGGATCCGGCATCTGCCCGATCGTCTGAAATACCTCTCTGAATTCCTCCTGCAGAACATCCGGCGGCAGTCCGGGCAATACCACCTGCCGGATGCGGATATGCTCCTCTTCACTCCGGGCCAATAACTCCCGCAAACCGTTCTCATGATCCGCGTCCCCGTGAGAGATAAAAATTGCGTCAACTTCAGATATTCCGTTATATTTCAGAAAAGGGATCAAAACCCGCTCTCCGATCTTAGTCCTGCTACTGCTGCCGCAGTCAAAGAGATATATCTCACCGGATGCAAGCTGCAGACACATACCGTCCCCCTGTCCCACATCCAGAAACGTCATCCTGTTCACCGTTACGCGCGGAAGCCCCAACAGGGCGACTGCTATCACGATCAGCGCGAGCTGCAGCTGCAATCCGGGAAATCTCTTACCCAATCGTCTGAATCGGCCGCTTATCAACGGAACACCCCATACAAGAAGCCACCATGCCAAATAGTACAACACCATCTGCCATACCCGCGGTCTACCCGGATTCCATACGGCAAAGGGCAGCTTTTCGAAGCTTCTGCACAGCCCCTCATACCCCGCCAGAATGATCACATCCAGTGTCCCGACCACACCAAGTCCCGGGATCATCATGGCTAAAAGCCCTGCTGCCAGCACGATTCCCATAAACGGCAGGATCAGGACATTCAACAGCAGAGAATATACAGGTATTTCAAAGGAATACCATAGCTGGATCGGAAGGGTGGTCAAGGTAACCGAAATACCGGCCCAGATTCCCTGCGACACTATTTCCCCCACTTTTTTCCCGAAGGTCTCCACTCTTTGTCTCCACTTTCCCTCTTTGAACAGCACAGGTTTTCTCCCTGACCCATGCTCTTCTTTTACTTCCCTGCATGCTCTCTGCAACGAGGGCATGAAGGCTCCGATCCCGAGGATGGCACCAACGGATAACAAAAAACCCATGTGTCCCAGCCATGCCGGATGGGTGCAGACCAAAATGCATGTCGTCACTCCCAGCGCAGTCAGCATATCATAGGTCCTGCCCACAAGCTGCGCGCCCATGCGGAGCAGATACATCCCTATGGCACGGCATGTGGAGATTCCGAATCCCGTCAACATACCGTACAGGAAAAGCAGAACTGCCCCCGCCAGTGCAGCAGCCCACACCGGTACTCCCAGACTGCGTAATCGCTTATAAAAACCCATGCCGATCAAAGTGATATGCAATCCGGAGATACTCAATATGTGTATGATCCCACTGCGCTTATATAATGCTTTGATGTCCGGATCCAGATCTGTCTTGTCGCCAAGCAGCATGGCTGTCATTACCGAAGCTTCTTTCTCCGGAAAAATCTGATATAAACGTCTCTCCCAAAAATGATGTAACCGATAGAGATATTCCCGCATCCCCGGTTTCTTGCCATCGCTGCTCAAAATCTTTACCTCGCAAAGCTTTCCGGCATAATCAAGCGAGTGATAAAAGGCCGCATAGTCAAACTCCCCGGGATTTGTCGCATGGGTGTATTCCCTGAAGTCTCCCTCCAGCCGGATGACGGACCCCAGCACAAGCTCCGATGCCTCTTCATATTCGCATTGAAACATTCTCCCGACTGTATGCAATTGATACTTTGGATTGTCCTGCCACAGAACTGTGGCATTTCTTTGAAAGATGTTATCTGTTTGTATTTTGATCACAAAAGAATCTTCATTCTTCTGTATGATCTTTCCGCTGAATGCAATGCGGCTCCGATCCGGCGGCGCGGTTTCTTCGCCATCCGGCCGGAATAGCCGGAACAAAGCCACTGCAAATACAACGCAGAAAGAGAATAGAAATAAGGGTCTTCGCATATCTACCTCCTCTTTGTGTTTCCTCCTTATGTCCGTTTAATTGACTGTCCTGCTCTCTGTTTTGCTGTTTGTCTTACTCTCCGTTTTGTTGTTTGTCTTACTGTCCGTCTGATCCTCAGCTTTATTCTCCGTTTCCGTTTTCAGTGAAGATACATATTCCAGATTGCGTTCGTACACAGATTTCTCATATCCCGCCGGAACCGCGCCGTTCACCAGGATCTGCACCTTACTGACATTATTAAGCTCTGTAAGAGAATTCACAACAGAATAGATTGCCACTTCCGCCTGCACATTGTTCACCAATGTCAGAAATCCGTTGTCAAAATTGACATAACACACTCCATCCTGTGTCGTTACCCCCAATATCTTTGTCTCCGGATTGACCGTGGGATACAGTCCCTCAACCTTACCGCTCGGCCCCAGGATCAGTTCTTCCACAATAAATCGCTCCATGGGCATATTAGTAGAATAATACTTCTCCCGATATGCCCCGATGATCTTATCCCCCGCTGTATTGGCAAAGTAGAGTTTTACACGGGCCAGCTCATAAGTATTGATCTCATTCCCGTCGTTATCGATAAACAGATCCGCGCTCATCGGGCCGACCGGATTACCTGTATTATCATATAACTTTCTGCCTTCAACCGTAAATTGCACATACCGGATACCCGGGATCTGCGTCAGTGTCCTGACAATAGCTGCCCTCGCCAAAACCTCCGTGGACGCAGAAAGCTTTCCGTACGCCTCATCCATGTCCAGAATGATCTGATTATCCACTACCTCTGCCGAAAGCAGATGAAACCCTAAGGAAAGCGGTGCTTTGTATTCCAACCGCTCGGATTGGGTTGCCAGCGCCTCCAGAAATTCCTCCAGCATTTCTTCTTTTTCCGTCGACATAATATTGCCTGCGTGAGCCTCTACCTTGGTCTCTTCGTTATTCAACATATATATCAGATATGTTCCTTCTTCCGCCGTCTTTTGTCTGTTGCATGCTGTCATACAGATGCACAGACAAAGGACGGGAAGAAGCAACCGCCAAATCTTTTTCATGTCGCCCATTCTCCATATCATCTGCCCAAACTACGAGGCTATATAATTCAGAGGGATCTTTACCGTGAAGGTAGAGCCCTCTCCTTCCACACTCTCCACCGTCATGGTTCCCTTGTGCTGAAGTACCGCTCCTTTCGTGATCGCCAGCCCCAATCCGGTTCCGCCTATCTCTCTGGAATGCGATTTGTCCACGCGGTAAAATCTCTCTGTGATGTGTTCGATGGAATCCTCCGGGATCCCGATCCCGGAGTCGCTCACCTTGCAGGTGAAAAACTGATGATCCGCGTCCAGTTCCACCTTTACCCAGCCGTGATCCTTATTATACTTGATCGCATTTTCCACGAGATTCGTAAGGATCAATGTCAGCTTCACCTCATCCACTTCCGCAGTCACCGCACGCATGCTCTCAAAAACAACTTCGACATCTTTTTTGCGCGCGATCGGTCTGAGCCGTTTCAGGATCAGTTCCACCAGCTCATTAATGTCCACGGATGTGATTGTCATATCTTTGGATTTTTTGTCCTGCTTGACCAGTGCAAGAAGATCTGTGATGATCCGATTTTCCCTGTCAATTTCAGAAGCAATGTCCTCCATGAACTCCCGGTACAATTCCGCAGGGGCATCCTTCTGTGCCAAAAGGGAATCTGCCAGAACTTTTATGGAAGTCATCGGTGTTTTCAATTCATGCGACACGTTTGCCACAAATTCCTGTCGGGATTCATCCAGCGTGCGCATTCGTTTGAGCAGCTGATTAAATGCATCGACAATGTGTATCGTCTCCACATAATCCGGTACCGAGATGCTCTCATCACGGTATCCGTCCTTGACATCTTTTATAGCTTCCGTGATCCGGTTAAAGGGCCTGGTCATCATGATAGAAGTAACGATCGCCAGCGTCACCACCACTACAGCTAACAACGTCTCAATAATAAGGACACGGCGATTCAATACCTCCATCATCGTCACGATACTGCTGTTGGAGATACTGGTGAGCATGACTCCGCTCACCACACCGTTCCCGGTAGTATTCGCTGTCGTGTCCATGATCGGCGTAGTCATTTCGATGTAACCGTGCTCTTTGTCATAGTTGGATATATTTTCCCCGCGGAAGCACTTCACCACTTCCTCCGAGATCATGATCTTTCCTTCACTGATCTTGTAGGTATCCAGTACCACTTTGAAATTGCTGTCGATGATCATAACCCGGCCCTCATACAAATTGGCCAGCATCTCCAGCTCCGCATTGATCACATCTGAGCTGGTCTGGGATAACGATTCTCCCGTGCGATATTTGGTCAGATAGTCATTACTGATCAAATGATTTGCCACAATCTTTAACTGTCCCTGCACAGCGGTGATCCGGTTCTCTACTGCACGATCCTCATAGTTCTGCACGATGCCCGCGCCCACAATAAAACCGGGGACAATGCCCATCACCAGAAGCAAAAGAAAAATGCGCAGACAAAGACTCTTCACCGGCATTTTCTGCTGCAGTGTTCTAATCAATCTATGTATCGTCTTCATGTTTTGTCCTGTCTGTTATTCCTGTCTGTTACTCGTTGAGAAAATAATATCCCACGCCCCACTTGGTATGTACATATTTCGGTTCACTGGGACTTGTCTCGATCTTTTCCCGCAATCTTCGGATATGTACATCCACGGTCCGCACATCGCCGGGATAGTCTTCTCCCCACACCATCTTTAACAGGGTGTCTCTGCCATACACCTTGTTCGGATTGTTCATCAACAGCTCCAGAACCTCAAACTCCTTGGCTGTCAGACTGATCTCCCTCTCATTGATATAAACCCGGCGGCCTTCACAATCCAACCGCACGTCTCCGCTCTCAATAAACCGTCTTGTATCCTTCACACTGGTCTTGGGCTCCACCCTGCGCATGATCGCCTTGATCCGGGCTTTTACCTCCAGGATATTAAAGGGCTTCGTGATATAATCATCCGCTCCGTATTCCAGGCCGAGTATCTTATCCATATCATCGCCTTTCGCCGTAAGCATGATGATCGGCACATTGGAAAACTCACGGATCTGCTGGCATACTTCGAAGCCGGTGAGCTTGGGCAGCATCACATCCAACAGGATGATATCATATGTATTATTCCGCGCATACTCCAGCGCTTCTTCGCCGTCATAAGCGCAATCCACTTTCAGATTTTCCTGCTCCAGACTAAACCGGATCCCTTTCACGATCAGTTTCTCATCATCCACTACCAAAACCCTTTTCTCTGCCATTTCTTCTCCTCACCACTATTCCGATGTTCTATCTGTTTGCTTTCTCCTGACATCACCGCACAGCACGGGTCATCTGACGGTGATCTGCGTCTTGATCTTCTCAAATGCACCTTCCTTGATGCCGGACACCTTCATAATGTCCTCAATCCTCTCAAACGGTCCATTCTGCGTTCTGTACGCAATGATCAGCTCTGCCCGGGATTGTCCGATCCCGGGTAATGTACACAACCCGGTTGCATCTGCCGTGTTGATATTGACCAGACCTTCCTCCCGGCTCCGGCTTTCCTCTGACAATACTTCCCCTGCAACGGGAAAATATAGCTTTTGTCCGTCGGAAAGCAACGCGGCAAGATTCACCGCCTCCCTGTCGGCATTCTCGGTAAAACCTCCCGCTGCCGACAGCGCTGCTTCCGCTCTGCTCCCCTCGGGCAGCTCCACCACCTTCGGCTCCAAAACCGCTCCGCAGACATAAACATAAATCACCGCTTGTGCCGGGGCGTCCTCAAACTCTGTAGTCTTGCTCTGTCCCGCTGTATTTCCGGATTCGGCTGTATTTCCCGGTTCCGCTGTCCCCCCCGATGCATTGATATTTTGAGACTCTGCGATCACCGGTACCGAAAGCGCTCTGTCCGTCTGTGTACAAGCACTATACAAAAGCGTTACTGCACATAAAAACAACAAAAAAGCCGATTCACCGATCCTTACCGGCTCTCTGCCATCTGCTCCACACACCATAATTCTTCTCCTTTCCAAACCCTTCGTTCTCTGTCCGGCAAAAAAGAAGAAATTGTCTTTTGTAATATTGCTGACATCATTATTTTAAGGTAATCCGTATTATTTTACAAGATTTATTAAAAAAATTTCAAAATTATTAAGATATTTATTTTTTGTATTGCATCACCATTTGAACAAAATCACGCCGGCTATAGCGATCACCATACCAACGACTTTCCGCCAGTCAAGCGGTACCCTTTCCACCCCGAACCACCCGAACAATTCGATCACATAAGCAATGATCAGCTGAGATATGACGATGAACATTACCGCTTTGGCTGGTCCCAGCAGATTCATGCTCTGGATCACCGTATACGTGATAAAGGCTCCGATCGCGCCTCCCAAAAGCATATATTTGGGTTCAACCGTAAGCACTTTGCTCAAAGGACTCCTCTCTGTGATTGCCCACGCGCTAAGGCACACCAGCAAAGCCGTAAATTGCACAAACACGCTGGCACTCCAGATTCCGGAGCTTTTGGTTACCTGTGTATTAAAAACCCCCTGTACGCTCATAAGCGCACCGGAAATGATCGCAATCAAAAAACCAATCATGGCAGACACTCTCCTCTCTGAGATGTTCTCTATCTCTTAGGGTGCCCCACAATTGGTTTTTTTATTCACGGGAGAATCAGCGAAACTTATTTCGTTTATACCCCATAGTCTGATGCAGGTATTTGATTCTGCGTGTTCTGCGCAGACTGTAAGTTCCAGGCGACACTTCACTTTTTTATGCATCCGAAAGCTGAAGCTGCATCTGCTCCGTCAAGTCATTCACCAAGTCTTCCACATCTTCCCCGTTCCAGATCTTAGCAAAAAGAACTTCCATCTGCATCCAGTAATTTCCGGTTTCCATCATTTTCGGCAGCGCTGCGCTATATTGATACTCCTTGCGGAATACCTGTACCGCTTCGTTGCCCGGATCTGTATTCAGTCTGGCCGGTACTTTGCCGGTACGTCCAAACAATTCCTCCGCGTAATCCTTCACCAGGTATGCGGCAAATTCATTGGCAAGCTCCTTGGATGCACTGTAGTCATTCACTACTACACAGTGCGTTACCGCCAGCGAGGAACTGTCTAACTCCTCTGTGATATCCGGCATCATGGCAAAACCGTATTCATATGCCAGCTGCCCTTCCTTCTCCGCTTCTTCCATGCGCCCGATGGCATCGGATGTCACCACGGTAAACATGATCTTTCCGTCCACAAAATCCTGTAACACAGACTCATAAGTGATAGTGTCCGTTTCCATAGAAAAAAACTGATTCAGAGACTGATAGGTCTGCAGGCACTGCACAGCCTCCGGATTGTTCAGATCAATACTTTTTCTGTCATCGCCGCTCACACCGCCCACAACCAGATAGTGTCCGGCAAACCAGTAATTATAAAAAATATCCGAGACATCCCATCTCATGATACCTTCGACTTCCTCCGGCACATCGAAGGAATTGGCGACATAGAGCAGATCATCCAGTGTATCAAAATTACCCTCGCGCAGATGAGCAAGCTTCTCCGCCGAAAGGGCTTCGCCTTCCTCCTGCCCTTCCTCCGCTTTCTCTTCCTGCTGTGCAGCCCATTGCTCCAGATATGTTTTATTATAGAGCAGCGCACTGGTCTCAAAATAAAGCGGGTACGCCACCTTTTTGCCCTGATAAGTCACTGCATATAACGCTGCCTGCGGAAAAAATTCGGTACTGCAGGTCGTATCCCCCTCCGGGATCTCCCCGGCAAGTCCGGCCAGCTTTGCCTTTTCCAGACTGCTGCTCTCCATCAGGTATACATCGGGCATCTGCTCTGCGTGGAGCGTTGCCCGATTGATCGCCTCCAGATATTCCCCCTCTGAGGTCAGAACGGGAATCACCCGTACATTGTGCGTCTCTCCGAAAGAAACTGCCGCACCGTTCACAAAGCTTGTCAACCCGTCATCGGTGTACCAAAAATAGATGGTTTCTTTATGGTTTGCAAATATGCCTTCTGTTCCCTGTATACTCCGGCTATTTCCGGTCTGGCGCACCTCACCGGTTCCGTAAACAACAGCCGCCGCAGTGCATAACACTACGGCAGCGACTGATAAGATTCTTTTCGTGATATTCATAAAAAACTCCCGTCAATAAGACTACCCGCTGCGGAAAACTATCTGTTCCGGCGAAAAATCATGCCTGCTCCGCTATGCAGGTATCCAAAATAGTGATCATATCATCAATATTCTGCTCGGTAATGATCAGGGACGGTACAAAACGGATGATATCTGCCCCGGCATTGATGAGCAACAATCCCTTCTCCACTGCCCTGTTGATGATAGGACCCACGGGACGGTCAAATTTTAACCCCTGCATCAGACCGATGCCTCTGTGCTCGGTGATGCAGTCATACTTATCCTTCAGCTCGTTCAGGCGCTTCTCCAGATAAGGCGCCACCTGATTCACATGGTCCACGATCCTGTCCTGCTCATAAATCTCCAACACCTTGTTCACTGCAGCACACGCAAGAGGATTTCCGCCGTATGTGGTACCATGGTCACCGCTGGTCAGCGAATTCTGCGCCACACGCTCTGTCATCATAAATGCGCCTACCGGCACGCCGCAGCCCAAAGCCTTCGCACTGGTCATGATATCCGGCTTGATGCCGAACCGCTGCCATGCATACATATACCCGGTTCTGCCCATACCGCACTGCACTTCGTCAAAGATCAGCAGGATATCCTTTTCATCACAGAGAGCACGCACGCTCTTCAAAAATTCCTCCGTGGCAGGCGTCAGTCCACCTTCGCCCTGCACCGGCTCTAGAATGATGGCGCAGGTCTTATCGTTGACAAACTTTTTCACGCTGTCAAAATCATTGAGTTCCGCAAAGTTCACGGTTCCGAACAGCGGCTCAAAAGGCTCTCTGTATTTCGGATTGCCGGTGACAGCCAAAGCACCTGCGGTTCTGCCGTGGAAGGAATGATTCATAGCGATGATCTCGTGATCCTGCTTTCCATCCTTCAGCCAGGCATATTTCTTGGCCGCCTTAAGCGCACCCTCCAATGCCTCCGCGCCAGAGTTAGTGAAAAACACCCTGTCCATGCCGGAAACCTTTTTGATCTTCTTCGCAGCCTCTATCGCAGGCACATTGTAATAATAGTTAGAGGTATGGATCAGCTTGTCGATCTGTGCCTTTAAGGCATCGTCATAGCCGGGATAATGATAGCCCAGCGCAAACACAGCGATCCCTGCCACAAAGTCAAGATATCTATTGCCGTTCATATCGTAAAGGTATGTGCCCTCACCTCTGTCTAACACGATCTGGTACCTGTTGTAGGTGTGCAATAACGCTGCCTCTGCCTCGTCAATATATTGCTTCATATCGATAGTATTCTCTGTATTGCTCATGATCCTTATTCCTCCAAAACCTGCCTTTTTATAATTGTCTGTATGCATTCTTTCTAACAATGATTTAACCGCGTTTTCCTTATTTTGTCAAAGCTTTTTTGGAAAAAATCAAAGAAAGGATCAAGGATCAATCGGTCAATACTGCGTTCCGGAGCGTGCAGAATTTATAATCCCCCTCCATATAGGTATCGTAAACTCCTACGACTGCAATTTCCTGCCCTTCCTGCGGGTAGTCCTCCGGATAATGATAATCCTCCGTCAGCACAAATTCCATACCCTGTGCACAGCATGCCGTTGCATCCTGAATGATACAGGCAAAATAATTCGACCTCTTTTTCTTCGGCTGCTTGCCCATCACTTTGAACGCCTGCCTGCAACACATCCTCCACGCCTGCACTCTGTCCTGCCGCGCGGTTTCTTAATGACCTCTGTTTCCCCCTCTTTCCGCTGCCGTCTTTTGATGCAAATTGAAAACCGTTTTCGATTTGCATCAACAAAGTTTGTCTTTGTCAAGTAAATTGAAAACGGTTTTATCCCATCATCTCATCTGTCAGGCAAACCCTTTCTCGCTTTTCCTTTACAGCAGGTTACAGGCCTGGGAACTGTAACAAAATAAGTCTATCTTATTTTGTTACAGAGTTCCGTAAAAAGCATGTAGTTTATGATTTTTCGTGAGCTGTCATTTCATGACAGCTTCCTACGCACATATCACAGCTGTTCCTTATATCAAATGTCTTAAAATAAAGCTCCTCCAAAGGGATCCACTTCGCGGCAAAAACCGTAGCAGCGTTTTCCCCGTTTCGTTTTTTGATCCGCTCCATCTGCTCTTCTCCGGTAATATCCAGAAAAATCCGCAGATCATAGAATTCTGTCAACTCCGGATGACAACTGTACGCTCCCTCCACAAGGTTGACCCGCCCGGAACGGAGCTGTACCGGAGCCTGCAGGGTCTGGCTTTTACAGTCAAAGGGCCTGTATGTGACAGAATCCGCTCCTCTATACAGGGGAAGCAGAACTTCTTCCCGAAATCTTTCGTAATCCACATTGCCGCCCGGCTGTCTGTACCTTGCCTCCGTGCGCTGTTCGGGCCGCAGGAAGAAATCATCCATATGGAATACCGTGCATCCGAGCCGCTCCTGCAGTCTGGCCGCAAGTGTGGTTTTCCCTGCTGCGCATCTGCCGTCGACCGCCAGGATCAGCCGCCCGGCACTGCTTGCTTTCTCCAGTTCCTGTATGCGCTCGGTGATCCTGCTGACGTCGTTGTTATGCATGCTGAAGCTCGCCGTCCTCATCCGCAACGATCGCCGTGCCGACACCTTTGTCTGTGAAGATTTCCAAAAGCAGGCAGTGCGGGATCCGTCCGTCCAGGATATGTACGCGGTTTACGCCGTTGCGGATAGCCGATGTACAGTTGGACAGCTTGGGCAACATGCCGCCGCCGATGAAACCACC
>CADBNO010000038.1 GCA_902796105.1 uncultured Lachnospiraceae bacterium
CCGGTAAGCTGTGCATAGACACCCTCCTGCAGATAAATCCCATTCTCTTTGGCAACCTGCCGGATCACAGCCTGCAATTCCGGCTTATACACCGTACTCATATCCGGAAAACGAGGCCCCAGCTCTGCAAGGTTGGCACCGATCAGCGGATTGGGCGCGAATGCCGCAATATGATCCCTGATCAGCATCAGATCACCCGGATGAAAAGAAGTATTGACTCCACCGGCTGCATTCGTGAGGAACAGGATTTCCGCTCCCAATAGCTTCATCAACCGGATTGGCAATACTACATCTGTAATGTCATATCCCTCGTAATAATGAACCCGGCCCTTCATGCATACAACCGGAACCTGATCCACCATCCCAAAGATGAATTTTCCCGCATGTCCCGGAACCGTAGAAACCGGGAATCCCTTAATGTCCGCGTAAGATACCTCTGCATGCACCTTGATCTGCTGTGCATAATCCCCCAGCCCGGAGCCCAGAACGATTCCCACTCTCGGTACAAAATCGGTCTTTTCCCGAACCGCCTGCAGGCAGTTTAACAGTTTGTCATAAACCGGATTCTTCTCCATACGCCCTCCCCTGCAAAATCCCCTTTTAGTTTTATCTTGCTTCGTTTTCCATTATACCTAATTCACAGTCAAAAAGCAATTCATTGTTTTATGCCCGGGTTCATGGTATAATATCTGCGAAGCAGATAAGGGCCAAAGTCCCGCAGATCGATCATAGACATGAAATGTCTATGATATAATGATATAAACACAAGTATAATAGTCTTACTATATTTTATTTGAGGGAAATCAGGAGTTATTTATATATGAAGTTAAAACAGTTAAGCAGCAGGGAACTTGCTGTGATCATCCTATATTTTGTGCTGTATTTCGTGATCGGGCTCTCCATGATCGCCAAGCAGCCGTTCAACAATCCCCCTGACGAACTAAACCGCTATCGGGTTCCGCTATATATCGCCGAACACGGCAGTCTTCCGAACGGGTACGAAGAGTCTATCCGGATCCCCGGCTACGGATTTTCCTATGCCTTCCAGCCCATTTTACCCTATATGCTGCAGGGATATGCCATGCGTCTGGTGAAGCACTTTACCACCAGTGCAGACGCTCTGCTGTATACAGCGCGCCTGATCAATTTTATCTTCGGGTTGATCATGGCTGTTTTTATGTTGCTTCTGAGCAAAAAATGGTTTTCCAACAAATATCTTCAATATGTGTTCTGCTTTTTTGTGATGTTTCTGCCACAGAGCATCTTTCTGCACACTTATGTCAACACGGATTCCTGCAGCATGATGTCTATTGCCATCATACTCTACGGGCTGACCTGCGGACTGGAAAACCACTTTTCCTACGCTTCCTGCGTGATCCTCTCCGTCGGGATCATCCTGTGCGCTATGTCCTATTATAACGCCTACGGATTTATTCTCAGCAGCATCCTGCTCTTTTTTGCGCACTATCTCTCCTGTCGGGACAGCCGCATAAGCTTTGACGCATCCGGCTTTTTCCGCAAAGGAATCCTGATATGCATTCTGGTCCTTGCCGGTATCAGCTGGTGGTTCATCCGCAGTTATCTGCTCTATGATGGGGACTTCCTGGGGCTTCACGCCAGAGATCTTTGTGCAGAACTTTATGCTGCTGACACTTTAAGACCGGGAAATCGCGAGACATATCAGACCTTAGGCTACACCATTCTCACCACCCTCACGGAATCCGACTTCAGTGTGCTGTCTATCAATAGTCTGATCTGTATGTTCGGTCCCATGTCACTGCTGACCGCACTTTGGATCTACCGTTTTTATAAGCTATGGTTTGTTATCGGCCTGATCGGCTGCCTGATACCACTCGGCTTAACAGCTAAATTTTTTAAGCTTCCTTATAGCTCTGCAACTACGGGGATTTATTTTCCGGAACGGAAAAGCCTGACCTGCTTCTTTCACTTCAATATGATACTGTGTATGTTCATCCCTTTGGCGCTGAGCCTGATCTACTCTTATTACACCGATCTGCAGCCTCAGGGACGTTATCTTATGCCCATGCTGATCCCGCTCTGCTATTACAGTGTCCGCGGTCTGGAAAAACTTCTTCGGGCATCCTGTATGTTTGTGGGAAAAGGCATAAAACAACCTGTGAGCGAAAAAGCATACAACCGCCTGCTCACAGGTATGTGTGTTTCTCTGATCTTTTTGATCATTCTCGCAATATGCATGACCATTTACGGCTATGCATTCCCCGCATGGGAAGACAGCGAGCAATGGGAAATCCCCTATCGTCTGGTGTTCAGATGATGATGCAGACCATTCCCCCGTTGGAATCATTGACAATCTTCTGCATGGTGTCCTGAAGCTTGATCTGACTTTCATCACCGATAGCGGAAACCTTTGTGTGAATTCCGTCATTGACCAGCTGCTCCACGGTTTTCCCGAAAATATTGGTCTCCCAGATTCCCTCTTCCTCTTCCGCCTGGTTGATATAGGTCACCAGGTCCTGCGCCTGCTGCTCATTTCCTACGATCGGCGCAATTTCTGTTTCTATATTCGCCCGGATCATATGTATGGACGGACTTACCGCCTTGATCTTAACCCCGAATTTATTTCCATGCCGGATCAGCTCAGGCTTCTCCAATTGTATCTCCTCCCGCTCCGGTATCACCACACCGTACCCCTTACCGCGCACAGCATTCACAGCCTCCAGTACTTTGGCATATTCTTTACGCATGGCTGCAAATTCCTGTAATTTTCCGACCAGCTGATATTCATCCCGAATGTCCTCGCCGATCATATCAGACAGCATATCGTAATAATATTCCTCCGCTACATCGATCCGTACTTTCACCGTCCCGTTTGCCAGCGAAATGTCATCTGTTTTGCACCGTTTTACATGATCACTGTCTATATGGATCGGCTTCTCCATGACATCGCGTACCGTATTATAGTCATTCATGATCCCTTTCACACTGTCCAGCATATCTTTTTTCATCTGGTTATCCGCAGGTAGCATCTCGACCCACTTCGGCATATAAAACTCAATCGCCGCAATAGGAAATTCATACAGTACATGCTCCAGGATCCGGTTGATATCCTCCTTTTTCAGTTGTTCGCAGTTCACCGGAAGCACCGCTACCTTATATTTTTCCTCCAATTCCCCCGCCAGCCGCTTCGTCTCTTCCGAATAAGGCTTCTGGCTGTTCAGGATGACCACAAAAGGTTTGCCGATGTTCTGCAGCGCCCGTACGGTGCGTTCCTCCGCCTCGAGATACGCCGTTCTGGGCAGTTCGGTGAAGCTTGCGTCAGTAGTGATCACCATACCGATGGTGGAATGATCATTCATCACTTTATCTGTCCCGATCTCTGCCGCCTGGGTAAAAGGAATTTCCTCCTCAAACCATGGCGTTTTCACCATACGCTCCTGATCTTCCTCCAGATGCCCGCTGGCGCCGTCCACCATGTATCCCACACAATCGATCAGTCGAACCTTCAACTCCACATCTTCATTCAACCTGATAAGAGCCGCCTCGTTGGGAATAAACTTTGGCTCTGTGGTCGTAATGGTCTTTCCCCCAGCGCTCTGGGGCAGTTCATCCACCGCCCGCGCAAGCGCATTCTCATCCTCCATGTTCGGCAGCACAAGTTCATCCATAAACCTTTTGATAAAAGTGGATTTTCCGGTGCGCACCGGGCCAAGTACGCCGATATAGATTTCGCCGCCGGTCCGTTTCTGTATATCGGAATACAGATCGTATGTATGATTGGCTGTATGATCCATATAAAAAACCTCCTGTTAATACTGTTACATGTATATGCAGGAGGTTTCGAAAAATACTATTTACTTTACAAAAATGCATGCGGAATCAGCACTTGCACTTTATGTTTCCCGGCTTTATTTCACAACAACACGCTTGAAGTTCTTTTTACCGCGCTTTACAACCTTACCCTCACCGGCAAACTGCTCCGGCTCATAAGCAGTCTTCACATCCGTCACCTTCTCGCCATCCACGGTGACGCCGCCCTGCTCTACCGCACGACGCGCCTCGGAACGGGATGCGCACAGACCGGAGGACGCCAGTACACCCAGAATATCAATCTTTCCGTTCAGGAAATCCGTCTCCTGCAATTCATAGGTAGGCATCTCCGCAGCCGCACCGCCGGCAAACAATGCTCTTGCGCTCTCCTGCGCCTTGTTTGCCTCCTCTGTGCCGTGTACCATCTGGGTCAATTCAAAGGCCAAGATCTCCTTTGCCTGATTCAACTGGCTGCCTTCCCACTTATCCATCTCATCAATCTGCTCCAGAGGAAGGAACGTCAGCATACGCAGACATTTGAGCACATCCGCGTCACCGATATTTCTCCAGTACTGATAGAACTCAAAAGGAGATGTCTTGTTCGGATCAAGCCACACTGCACCTTTCTGTGTCTTGCCCATCTTTTTACCCTCAGAATTCAAAAGCAAGGTGATGGTCATGGCATAAGCATCCTTGCCCAGCTTTCTGCGAATCAACTCCGTGCCGCCCAGCATGTTGCTCCACTGATCGTCGCCGCCGAACTGCATATTGCAGCCGTATTTCTCATACAGACACAGGAAATCGTAACTCTGCATGATCATGTAGTTAAACTCTAAGAAGCTCAGACCCTTTTCCATACGCTGCTTGTAGCACTCCGCAGTCAGCATACGATTCACGGAGAAATGTACGCCGATGTCACGGATGAACTCAATATAATTCAGATCTCTCAGCCAATCTGCATTGTTCACCATCATGGCCTTGCCCTCACCGAACTCGATGAAACGGCTCATCTGCTTCTTAAAGCACTCGCAGTTATGATCAATGGTCTCTGTGGTCATCATGCTTCTCATATCGGTACGCCCGGAAGGATCGCCGATCATACCGGTGCCGCCGCCCACCAGCGCAATGGGCTTATTGCCCGCCATCTGCAATCTCTTCATCAGGCAGAGCGCCATGAAATGTCCTACATGCAGGCTGTCCGCCGTGGGATCAAAGCCAATATAAAATGTAGCCTTTCCATTGTTGATCAGCTCCTTGATCTCTTCTTCGTCTGTCAATTGTGCCAAAAGTCCTCTGGCTTTCAGTTCGTCAAATACTGTCATCTTCTTCTCTCCTTTTTACTTGTCACCTTTGCTTTTTACTTTTGGGGTATTTTCTATAAAATTTACATTTTAGACACTAAAAAACCCGCCCTTTTGTTACTTCAAAAGGACGAGTCAATTCCCGTGTTACCACCTTTATTCCCGTATCACTCACATGATACGGCTCAGCAGGTATCTTCCAATACCCCGGCATATATCGGTGCCCACCGTCAAAGCCTACTCTGTATCTGTCGGCAGATTTCATGCAAAACAACCTTATCTGCCAGAAACATTTCAGTTTGCCGCTCCGGGATGTATTCCCATCAAGCTTTTCGCGCCTCTCACCCACCGGCAGCTCTCTGTGAAAAGTAGATCAATGGTACTCCTTCCCATCCATGCGTTAGCTGTATGATCCTTATGTATTCGACATCAGGTACTCCGCCGAACATGGTTGTATTATACGTGTGGAAAAAAGAAATGTCAAGAGTTTTCATACATTTGCTTTACAAAGTTAAAACGAAATCTCTATTACAAAATCTTCCTCGTCCCGGCCAAAATGGCCATGACCATAGAGAAAAGTATAATTCCATATACTACCTCTATGGTATGCAGACTGCCACGTATCTCCTTTAATTCACGAACGATTTCCCAAAGAGCACGTGTGTCCATGTTCTCAATATTTTCAATACTTGCCAATAAAGCTTTCTCTTTTCTGCTTTTTTCAATGTTCCGTCTGATCCATTCGACCAGTCCCAGACCGATCGCGACCATTCCCAGCAACGCCGCAGGACCGCTGAAATCCATGAATAAATCCACATCCGACATATCCGGCACCTCTACTCCATCTTGTCATGCACCTTGAAATAATTCACACCCAGCTGATACCGGATCTGCGTCTGTATCAGCCAGTCGAACACGGCAAAGAACAGCAAAAACACTCCCCCCTGCACCAGTGGGATTTCCATCAGTTCTCCCAAAAATCTATAGAATCCGAAGTAAAGAACGATCAAGGCTAACGGTATAGAAAAAAGAATGCGCATAAGGAAATCGCAGATATAATAAAACAGAGCTGCGGTTTCTTCCTTACTGATCAGCTTAAAAATAAGCAGCACGATCACATTGCCGATCAGAAATCCCGCCAGATACAGCGATTTAGTCGAATCCATATAATAATCTCCGATATAGGGCTGCAGGAAATCAGATATCCGTATCTCATTCAGCGCCATGATCACGGCAAAGGAAATCACTGCCGCATACACGATCAGATTCAAAGTCCGAAAAACATATCTTACCGGCTTATATTTATACATTTTCTCCCTCCTTTTCTGCATAATATTCACTTTGTTTTCCTATAATATTATGCAGACACTATATTATTAAGATTTTCTTTTCAAAAAACATTTTAGCCCATTTTGCTCTAAAAGTCAATAGAACAAAACGGGCTGAATTATACTAAATCTATGGCTAGTTGAACTAGTCGACTAGCAGGTGATCTTGACTGTGTTTTATGCATTTTTCATTTATAAAAAGGGGGAAATATCCTATGGTCTATACCAGGATCAAAGACTTACGGACGGATTCAGATCTGACTCAGACGCAGCTAAGTGATGCTCTGCACATATCTCAGCGGGCCTACTCTCACTATGAAAACGGCTCCAGGGACATTCCCACTGATATCCTGATCCGCCTTGCCGAATATTATAACGTCAGTATTGATTTTCTCTTGAATCGCACAGACAAAAAATAGCACGACGGTACCTGTCCTTTTCATGCGTCGTGCTATCACCATTTATGCCGATCAAATACCCCGCAGCAAGCTACGGGGTATTTGACCCTCGCGGCATTCGCGCCAAATTGACACGCAAGCATGTCACCTTGGCTCATTGCTCGCGGGAATGAAGCAGCATGCTCACATCTTGTTCACCATCAGTTTCACCATGGCCTGATTCAGCCCATCCACCGTCAGCTTATACATGGGGAACAGCTCTTTCACCGCTGTCTCCGCCTCCCGCCAGGGTGCACGGCCCGGCGCCATCTTCGGATTCAGCCAAACCACCTTCTTGTAATGCCGTTTCACCAGCTTCAGCCAGTCATAGCCGGAAAGTCCGCCGTTAGGGCCGCGATAATTTCCCGTGGTAGAATACAGTTCCTCCGGTGCCATGGCCGCATCCCCCACAATGATCACCTTGTAATCACTGTCCACATTCCGGAACATCCACTCCGTGTCGATCCAGTCGCCGTTCTCACACTCCGGCGTCTTATAAAGTTTGGAGTAGATGCAGTTATGAAAATAATAGGTCTTCACATCCTTATAATGATTCGATTTGTGTACTGCCTGAAACAGATCGTTCAGCAGGCTGCTAAAAGGGATCATGGTTCCCCCGGAATCCATCAGAAGCAATAATTTCACTGCGTTCTTGCGGGGCTTCTTCATCACGATCTGCAGACAGCCGCCATTATTACAGGTCTTGTCTACCGTGCCGTCGATATCCAGCTCGGTCTCCGGAATATCCAGCCTGGAAGAAAACTGTCTGAGCTTGCGGAACGCCAGCTGGAACTGTCTGTTGTCCAGCACCTTATCATCCCTGAAATCCCGGTATTTTCTCGCGCCCACCACGGAAAACGCAGACTGATACCCGGTCTGTCCGCCCACACGGACGCCGCCCACATTGCCGCCCATATTGCCGAAAGAAGTCTTGCCCATGGTGCCGATCCAGAAGCTTCCGCCGTTATGCTCCTCGTTCTGATCCCGCAGACGCTGCTTGAAGGTTTCCTCCACATCCTCTTTGTCCACCTGGATATCCTCCATCTGGTTCAGATGCGCCCTCGCCTCCTCATGAGCCAGCTCCATCATATCGGACTTGTCCAGCCATCTGAGCATCTGCGCACCCACCTCCGTCTCGTGCTGCGCCGCCTTGAAGCACTCTTCAAACGCCATATCAAATTTATCAAAATCTGTCTCGCTCTTCACAAGGATCATCCGCGCCACATAGTAAAACTGCGTCAGCGAACTGCCGCACAGCCCCTTGTCCAACGCCTCCTGCAGCGTCAGAAACTCACCCAGGGTCACATGCAGACCCTTTTCCCGAAGCGTCTCAAAAAATCGGATAAACATATTCTGCTCCTACAGTGTATTCGAATGCTTTACCAACTCCATATCCTCATCCTTTTTCACCACAACTCCGATGAAAGGCAACGCTGACCGGATCGTGTCCGCGCTGATCCCGCCGATCTGCAGCGCATTCACCCAGTCGATCAGCTCTGAAGTACTTGGCTTCTTACGGATATCCCGCATATCACGGATATTGTAAAAGACTTCCATTGCCTGTGCCAGCAGGTGCTCTTCCACATCCGGAAAATGCACCTTCACGATCTCCGCCATCAGCTCCTTGTCCGGGAAATCGATATAATGAAAAATGCAGCGACGCAGGAACGCGTCCGGCAACTCCTTCTCCGCATTGGAGGTAATGATCACAATAGGACGATGCTTTGCCTTCACTGTGCGCTTGGTCTCATTGATATAGAATTCCATCTGGTCCAGCTCCCACAGCAGATCGTTGGGGAACTCCAGATCCGCCTTATCAATCTCATCGATCAGAAGCACCACCTGTTCCTCACTGTCAAAGGCCTCTCCCAGCTTTCCCAGCTTGATATAGCGGGCAATATCGTCCACACCTTCCTCACCGAACTGTCCGTCGTAGAGACGCTGAATGGTATCATACACATACAAGCCCTCCTGCGCCTTGGTGGTGGACTTGATATTCCAGATGATCAGCTTTTTTCCCAACGCCCTGGCTACCGCTTCGGCTAACATGGTCTTGCCGGTGCCTGGTTCTCCCTTGATCAATAGGGGCTTCTTTAACGCCATGGCAATATTCACACTGGCCATCAGCTCCTCGCTTGCCACATATTCCTTCGTTCCCTGGAACGATGTGCCCTGAAACGATGTTCCCTGGGTTGATACACTTTGCACTTCCTGATTTTCCATTCTGTTGACCTCATTTCTATTCCATTATTTTTATCCCAGTATTTCCATTCCGGTATTTCTATTCCATTATTTCTATCGCACTATTTCATTTCAATGCATACTTCGCGCTTCTCCGTTGCGGTAACAAAATAAAAAATCCACTTTATTCTGTTAGCCTTTCTTTGCTTTATGTTACACTATTTCACCCGCAAACGCAAGCTTGCGTTTCCTCTTTGTTCATGCTATCATAAGTCTGATATTTTTATTTTCCACATGGAGGTATTGTTCTATGAACCGGGTAAAATTATGTGCAGTACTCTATTTGATCGCCGCTGTATTTGGATATATAAACGCATTTTCCGCCTTTCAGGATCCGGAAAGTTCATCCGGAGTGCTATGGTTGATCAGTGCACTGGTCCTGTCCGGATTATCTGTCTTCTATTTTTTCAAAAGAGGACGATGAATCATAAATACACATACCTAAAAACCAACAAAAGACCAACTATGATCCAGGCATAATCGATCAAAAAAACTTTAATGGAAGAAACGAGGTACAACATCATGTCTCACGCATCACATTATCACCAGACCTTATCCTTTGAGGTATTTCCGCCCAAAAAGGACGATGAATTTGAAGCTGCCTATGAGGTATTAAACCAATTAAGTGCGCTGGAGCCTGCCTTCATCAGCGTCACCTACGGTGCAGGTGGCAGCCGTTCCAAAAAGACGGTTGACATCGCTTCCTACATCCAGAACACACTTCATATCCCGGCACTGGCGCACATGACCTGTGTCGGCAATAAAAAAGAGGAGCTTCTTCAGGTTTACGAAGCTCTGAAAAAGGCGAACGTGACCCAGGTGTTGGCCCTGCGCGGAGACAGACCTCGCGACATGACAGATGAGCAGTTCGAAAGCAGGGATTTTGCCCATGCCAGCGATATGATCAGCTTTTTGAAAACCCATACAGATCTGGAGATCGCGGCAGCCTGCTACCCCGAAAAGCATCCGGAATCCTTCAGCCTGGAGGCCGACCTGCGCTATCTGAAGCTGAAACAGGAAGCCGGCGCTGCCTTCTTTATCACACAGATGTTTTTCGACAATGACGACTTTTATACCTTCCGGGACAAAGCTCTCCAAAAGGGCATTACCCTGCCGGTCCATGCAGGTATCATGCCGATCACCACAGCCAAACAGATTGGCACGACGATCTCCCTCTCCGGCTCCAGTGTGCCGAAAGCGCTTGCAGACATCATCGCAAAGTACAGTGAAGATCCGGAGGACATGCGCAAGGCGGGAATCGACTACTGCATCCGACAGATCCTGGATCTGAAACAGGTGGGGGTTGACGGCATTCATATCTACTCTATGAATAAACCCAAGACTACCGCAGAGATTGTAAAAGCAATTCAATAAGGCAACAAAAAAAGCCGCGCCCGGGCAGATGTAGGCTATCTGCCCGAGAAAACACGACTACCACTTTCTAGGGGCTATTATTCAAGTCTCCTACCAAGCACCTGATACACGTCTCTGATTTCCAGTCCACAGGAATGTAAGTGCTGCCTACACATTACAGGGTTATCATGGTCAGTTCCTGGTGTCAGGGTTGGAAGCCGGCGCGGGCCAGTGGCAAACCACTCAGTACGGTACTATTTTAACACAAAACATATAATAAAATCAATAACTCCCGCCTTAATTTGGCGGGAGTCTTTTTTCACTTTATAGGAAATTATGTCCGCAAGGACGCGTTCAAATCAGAAGTTGCAATACAACTCCCAGAATGCGGCGAAGCCGCTTTCTTGTTATCCCCACGCATCATCCGATATCTCCGTCTTCTTATCCCGGAGCATCAGTTCTTTCACAGCTGCCGCTGCGCTCTTGTTCTCGAACAGGATCGCGTTCACCTGCTCGATGATGGGTAACTGTACATTGTATTTTTTAGCCAGTCCCATAGCCGCTTTGGCGGAATAAACACCCTCCACCACCATCTTGACCTCATCCATGGCTTCCTGCATGGTCTTGCCCTGTCCGATCAGGATACCGGCCCGACGGTTTCTGGAATGCATGGAAGCACAGGTCACGATCAGATCCCCAATACCGGACAATCCGTTGAAGGTCTCGGCCTTTCCTCCCATAGCAGTGCCAAGCCTTGCGATTTCTGTGATCCCTCTTGTGATCAGCGCCGCCTTGGTATTGTCTCCGTAACCGAGGCCATCTGCCATACCGGCAGCCAACGCCACCACATTTTTCAGTGCAGCTCCCAGCTCCATTCCCAGAATATCCGGACTGATATAGACACGGAATACTTCGCTCATAAACAGATCCTGTATGTATTCCGCGGTCGCCTTGCTCTTTGCTCCCACAACAATGGTGGTCGGCATACCGCGTCCCACTTCCTCCGCATGGGACGGCCCGGAGAGCACCGCTACATCTGCCTGCGGGATCTCCTGCTCAATGATCTCGGAGAGCGTCATCAGTGTGTTCTCCTCGATGCCCTTCGCCACATTGACGATCTTCTGATCCTTTGCGATCAGCTTGCTAAGTCTGGCTGCGGTTGCCCTGGTGAAAGAACTGGCCACCGCCATCACCAACAGATCTTTCCCCTCGACTGCCGCCTTGTCGTCCATGGTAAACTGCATATCATCCGGCAGTTTCACACCGGGCAGCATCTTATGCTCGTGATTCTGAGAAAGCATCTCATATTCGGACTGTACCGGCGACCATACCGTCACCTCATGCCCGTTATTGTGCAGCAGTACGGAAAGAGCGATTCCCCAGGTACCGCCTCCTAAAATCGTAATCTTTGCCATGTTTATACCCCCTGTCTATCCTGTGATTCAATACAGTCACACTTTTTATTTTCCCCGCATTTCATACGGTCAATTTATTTTTCTATAGCACCATCTACGGTATTGTGCTCCACATCCAGCTTATTCTTCTTCGTAATATAAGTTTTGCGTTCTTCTCCCCGGAGCAGACGCCCGATATTCGCTCTGTGCTGCCAGAATCCCATGGCCGAAAGCAAAAATACGATCACATACATCTCATTTAACGTCGCCTGGGTTGCCCCCGGGAACACTCCCAGCTGCCCGCAGATGACGATCTGGATCATAAAGCCCACATACACCAGAAGGGATCCCAGCGATACCAGATGCGTAATAAAGAAATTTCCAAAAAACAAGAGCAGTCCCGTAGGAATGAAATACGGATGAAAGGACAGGATCAGTCCTCCCGTAGCCGCCACACCTTTACCACCCTTAAATCCCATATAAAACGGGAAATTGTGTCCCAAAACCGCTCCTGCTCCTGTATACAGACAAAGCAGATACTTGATCTCCGGATAAAGCGGACCGAATATCAGTTTCGTCAGGATCACCGCTATAATGCACTTGAACAGGTCCCCGATCAGTACGATCGCGCCGGCTTTTTTCCCAAGCACCCTCAAGGCGTTGGTGGTACCCGCATTACCGCTTCCATATTCACGGATATCGATGCCGTGCGCCTTTCCGTAAAAGTAAGATGTCTGAAACAGACCAAACAAATAACCAATCAACAAACAGATCAATCTCTGTACCATATCTATGCCTCTTATCCCTCAACTATCTCTTATTATTTTTCCTCATTACGCTCTCTGATAATAAACTTCAAAGGCGTTCCCCTAAACCCGAACGTATCCCTGATCTGGTTCTCAATATATCTGGTATAGGAGAAATGCATCAGCTCCTTATCGTTCACAAAGATCACGAATGTCGGGGGCTTCACCGCAACCTGTGTGATATAATACAGGCGCAGTCTCTTTCCCTTGTCTGAAGGGGGCTGCTGCATGGCAACCGCTTCCGCCATGATCTCATTCAGTACGCCTGTAGCTACGCGCATGGCGTGATTCTCACTGACCATGTCGATCGTCTCAAACAGCTTGTCCAGACGCTGTCCGGTCTTTGCCGAAATGAACAATATTTCCGCATAAGGCATGAAGGACAAGGTATTGCGCACCTTCTCCGTGAAACGATAGATGGTCTTATCATCCTTCTCCAACGCATCCCATTTGTTGACCGCGATGATCACCGCCTTGCCTCTGTCATGGGCTATCCCCGCGATCTTTGCATCCTGCTCTGTCACGCCCTCCACCGCGTCGATCACCAGCACCACGATCTGTGCCCGCTCCACCGCACTGACGGTGCGGATGATCATGTAACGCTCCAGTTCTTCCTTGATCTTATTCTTGCGGCGCAAACCTGCCGTATCAATAAAAACATATTCCTTGTGGTTGTATTTGATCTCAGTGTCTACTGCATCTCTCGTGGTTCCCGCAATGTCGGATACGATCAGCCTGTCCTCGCCCAACAGCTTGTTGATCAGCGAAGACTTGCCCACATTAGGCTTTCCTACGATCGCCACGCGCGGTCTCTCGTCTTCCTCTTCCTCGCCGGCATCCTCCGGGAAATACTTCATCACCTCATCCAGCATATCTCCCAGTCCCATGCGGTTTGCCGCCGAGATCGGATGGGGATCACCAATGCCCAGATTGTAGAACTCATAGACATCCGCCATATATTTGTCAAAACTGTCCACCTTATTCACCACCAGCACAACCGGTTTCCGGGATCGTCTGAGCATATCCGCCACTTTGGAATCCGCGTCCTGCAGCCCCTGCTTCACATCCACCAGAAACAGGATCACATCCGCTGTCTCCATAGCGATCTCCGCCTGCATACGCATCTGCGAGAGGATCACATCCTTAGAATCCGGCTCAATACCCCCGGTATCGATCAAGGTAAAATTTCTGTCCAGCCAGCTCACGTCCGCATAAATACGGTCTCTGGTGATACCCGGCGTATCCTTCACAATCGATATATTCTCACCCGCCAAAGCATTGAACAGCGTGGACTTTCCCACATTCGGCCGTCCTACTACTGCCACGATCGGCTTGGTCTTTTTCTTTGCCATCTCAAATCTCCTGTTCTTAAAGCTTCTTTTTATTCCCGTGCAGCCTCCAGTATTCCGTCCAGAAAATCATATCCACTAGATTTTACAATATAAATCGGAACTTGTAAAGTTTCTTCCAGATCGACTACAGTCATATCGTCCAAAAAGACCGTCTCCCCGCTTCTGAGCACGTTCTGCGGCAAAAGAAGCTTCTTTCCAAGGACCTGCCCCTGTAACTGCGCAGCGAGATCCTGCCCTGTCAAAAGTCCGGACACCGTGATCCTCTCGCCGAAAAAATCATTTCGGATGGGATACAGCCTGATATCGATCTGCGGATATTCCTGCATTACCGTATCGCACATGCGCCGGATGTATGGATAAGCCAGTCTTCCCGTCGCCATGGAAATGATCGTTTTTTCATCGCCCGGCTCTTTATCTGTACTCCTGCTTTTAGAGTCTTCGTCTCCACGCTTTCTTTCCATGGCATCCTCAAATTCATTCATGAGAAGCCGCAGCATCCCCACACCGTTTTCCAGCTGCAGATAGCCGTCGTACCGCTCCTCCTCCGGGAGCTCTCTGTCTGCCAGAATATACCACTCATCGCTGGCATGGATAAAATGGATCCCGTGTTTTTCATAACAGATCTTCTGATATTTCTCGATCAGGTCGATCACTTCCTGTGCATCCTCTTTTTCAAAAGGCTCCAAAGGATATAACCCGTCGCGGTATTTGGACAACCCCACCGGAACCACCGACACACTCTCCAGATTCGGGATATATTTCATCATCTCCTTTATGCTGAACTCCAGCTCTTTCCCATCATTCACACCCTTACACAGTACGATCTGCCCGTTCATAAGGATCCCGGCCTCGTGCAGTCTGTCCACCTTTTTTAATGCCTCGCCCGCAAAGCGGTTGTTCAGCATCTTGCATCGGAGTTCCGGATTCATCGCCTGAAAGGAAATGTTGATCGGCGACAGATGGTAACGACATATCCTGTCAATATCGTGCTCCGACATGTTTGTCAACGTCACATAATTCCCCTGCAAAAAAGAAAGCCTGGAATCATCATCCTTAAAATAAAGGGTTTCCCGCATTCCCTTCGGCATCTGGTCAATAAAACAAAAAATGCACTTATTATGGCAATGCCTATATTCATCCATCAGTCCCTGCTCAAATTCGATGCCCAGATCCTCATCCGGATCCTTATCGATCTCCAACAGCCACTGCTCTCCGTCCGGCTTCTCGACAAGGACCTCAATATAGCTGTCCTGGATCAGAAACTGATAGTCAAAAATGTCCTCAATCTCGGTATTATCAATGGCAAGGATCTTGTCGCCGGCTTCGATCTCCATCTCCTCGGCTATGCTTCCCGGTTTAATTTTTCTAACAATGTGCTGCTTTTTCATAAAATATGCCCTTTCGCAGGCCTCTTTTCCCGTTAATGGCTGCGTGAAAAACAAATGCCGCCGTTGGCGGCGCTTGTCTTTCTTTTGCATCCATTATACTAGAAATTTCTTGACGTGTCACTACCGGAATGATATAAATAATAATGTGAAATTCGTTTTACGGAGGAGAATTATGCCAAATTTACGTGAACTTGAAAATGCTATGCCTGTAGCCCCGTTAAAGATCGTTGCTCTGCCTTCTGCCGAGCGCATGGGGCGCAGGATCAATGATTATATGGTCAGTTTCCGGAAAAGCATCAACAATGACAAGGTAAAAAACGATCCCGCTTTTCACGGCTATATCGAAAACAATTATCTGCTGGATATCAAGGTTCCCCGTTTCGGAAGCGGCGAGGCGAAAGCAGAGATCGGTGAGACGATCCGCGGTAAAGATATTTTTATTCTTGTGGATGTATGTAATCACAGTATCACCTATCAGATGAACGGCTATACCAATCATATGTCCCCGGATGATCATTATCAGGATCTAAAGCGTGTGATCGCTGCCTGCAACGGGAAGGCTCACCGCATCAACGTCATCATGCCCTTCCTCTATGAAGGCAGACAGCATAAAAGAAACGGCCGGGAATCCCTGGACTGTGCTTATGCTCTGGAAGAGCTCCGCAACATGGGTGTCAGCAATTTTATCACCTTTGATGCCCACGATCCCAGAGTAGCCAATTCCACGCCGTTAAACGGTTTTGATAACTTCACTCCGCCTTATCAGTTTATCAAAGCACTCTTAAATGCTGAAGATGATCTGATCATAGACAAGGATCACCTGCTGGTGATCAGCCCTGACGAAGGCGCTTTGGATCGTGCTATTTATTTTGCCAGTGTGCTGGGCGTAGATACCGGTATGTTTTATAAGCGCCGCGATTATTCTACGATCGTTAACGGCAAAAACCCGATCGTGGCCCATGAATTCCTTGGGGACAATATCGACGGGAAAGACATCATCATCATTGATGATATGATCTCCTCCGGAGGTAGCATGCTGGATACCTCCAGACAGTTAAAGAAAATGAATGCTCGCCGTGTATTCATCTGCTGTACTTTTGGTCTGTTCACAGACGGTCTGGCCGCATTTGACGCTGCCTATGAGCGCGGTGACTTCGACAAAGTGGTAACGACAGATCTCACCTATCTGCCTCCTGAACTGCGCAGCAGACCCTACTTCATTGAAGCAGATATGAGCAAATTCATCGCTTCCATTATCGACTTCATGAACCATGATGTTTCTCTCTCCAATGTATTGGCCACCACGGAAAAGATGCAGGGCATCCTGCAGGCCTATAATGACCGCAAACAGGTTGATATGGATTTTGCGTAAATCACGAGACCCAGGCACATACTGTGGATTATGGGATAAATGCAAAAGCATCGGTGTTTGTTATCCGCAAACCCGATGCTTTTTCTCTGTTTCTTTTCCTTCTATGTTACTGCTTTACTCTTATCTCTTCACCGTTCCTGACTTATGCTTTGTTTACACGTTCTCTGCTTACATGTTTTCTGCCTGTGCTGCTTCCTTTGTCGTCTCCTCCGGCTTAACATATTCCGGGAACTTCATCACCGCCTTGAACAGATCACCATCCAGACGGATATCAAACTCTCCGTTCTGTCCGTTGATCAGATTCTTTGTGATATATAGTCCGAGTCCGCTTCCCTCCGTCGTTCTGGAAGAATCTCCGCGGATAAACCGCTCTGTCAGATCATTTGCCTTGATGTTCATCTGCCGCTCGGAAATATTCTTGATGGAAGTGACCACAACGGTTCCCTTCTCCTGTTCTTCCCTCTCCAGATCAATGTATACACGCGTATTTTCCATCGCATATTTGTAGACATTGTTGAAAAGATTCTCCATCACACGCCACATTCTGCGGCTATCCGCATAGATGTAAGCCGGTTCATTCTTATCCTCAAAAATGATCTGCAGCCCCTTATCCGACATAGACTCCGACAATTCCCCGATCGCCTGATTGATCAGCTCTGTCAGGTTCAGTCGTTCCATCTGAAATTCAATATTACCGGAAGACAGTTTCGATGCTTCCACCAGATCATCTGTCAACTGTTTCAGCCGCTGAGACTTTGAATCCAAAACCTCAATATAATCTCTGGCAGGCTCATCACGGATATCCAGACGCTTCAACAGATCCACGTAACTGATGATCGATGTCAAAGGTGTCTTAATATCATGGGATACGTTGGTGATCAGATCAGTCTTCATCTGTTCATCCTTCATGCTGGTATTCACCGCTTTACTAATACCGTCTCCGATGTTATTGACTCCCTCCGCCATTTTTTTGTTGCTGCCATGCATATGCGTGGTATCCATCTTGTAATCCACTTCTCCGGATCGGATCCGTTCGATCGCCGTGGCAATATCGATCCACTCTCCGTTGTGAATAAACAGATACAATCCCACCAGCCCGTCCAGCAGGATCAGCAGCACGATCAGCCCGTACGACCAGAGTCTTTGCATATACCATAAACGCACACAGCCAAGCACCCCACCAACATTAACCATCAAAAACAGATTATACGGGATGAGGGTACTGATCGCCACATTATGATGCGTCAGCACAAACTGAATTCCTCTTCTCAACGTGAACAGGATCCAGTATATCAAACTGCCAGTCCACAGAATTCCCGTTTTGGCTCTGCGAACCAGACTATACCAGAGCGTACAGAGCACAAAACTCAGAATGCCTCCTGCTGCCGCAAAAACACTGTATTCATATGTTTGTGCCTCTATGACCCCCAGGCTGTTCCAGGTATGATTCTCATACACCGTATTCGCCACATTCTGAAGATATTGAGCGCCGTACTGAATTCCGAACCAGACGCCGATCCAGCCCAACGCAAACAATTCTGTCCATATTTTATCCCAAAAATTGCTGTAGTGACATAGATTGCCCTCATTGTCATATGCCACTCCCGCTGTTACCGTAAGATAAGTGGTGATCAATATCCAAATTCCGACCAATACTCCGATAAACGCTATGATCTGCACGATCTTCGGAACAATTTTTTCAAACAGCACATGTGCACTGTAGAACGCATCACCGGGTATTTCATAGGATGTATCCACACCGATCCAGATATGTGTCTTCTCCGGATACGCATAATCATACTCATTCAGATATCCATGAATATCCTCCTCAGACAGGCTCACATTTCCGCTGAATTCCAGACTGTCCGGATAATAGATCAGATACCTGCGATACTCCGAAAAATAATCCGTGATAGCTGCATCAGGCAGATCTCCCAGTTCATCCTGATTCGTATATGTCTTGACTATCCCATCATCTGTCACAATGCGCACTACATATTTCAGGTTACTGTTGGTCTGATATATGCTGTTACAATTCTGGTACATGGTGTAACTTGTCGCCAACCCGTTGATCGTTTCAATGATATTGCTCTGCAGCTGCACATATTCGATCCAGTTGCCGGCATATGAAGCGATCCGCTTTTCTTTATCCGTCGTTTCATATCGTCCGTTCAGCATAGAAAAATAAACCGTCAGGCTGCCGTCATCTTCTCTGGCCACCTCAACCCAACCATCGGGGATTGCCCCGAGGATATAAGAAAACGCCATATCCTCCAGCTGCGCATCCGTATAAAGCTTCATCGCATTGGAAACCACTTCTGCTTCTTTTTCTTTCAACGGTTCTACAGCCGGCTGACGCTCCTCTCCTGCGGCAGAGGAACTCCTGCTGTAATATCTCCTTATCGCCGGTGAAAACTGCTCATCATAAAAACCGATAAAAACCAGTTCCCCTTCCGGAGTAACCCTGAAGTTCTGTACTGAAAGTGCCGGTCCGAAATAATTTACAAAATCCGACATACTCATGGCCCGGTCTGTATATTCAATACCGTATTTTCCCCACTTGATCAGATCCTCCAACTCATACAGCATCGTGACCGGACAATTATTTCCGGCTCCCTTTCGCCCGGCATATTCTGTTACATCGATCAGCTTGGACGATCGGAATTCCCCATTTGTCTCTAACTGCTCTTTGATCACGACCAGTCTGGTCAGATCGGCCACGGATGTCCGGAAAATATCCTCAAACAGTTTACTGTCTTCAAACTCTGTCTCCGACTCCAACGGTGCCAATGCATAAGTCTTCTGACCATCCATGGTCTGTACGGTCAGATAGGAATTGAACAATATGGTTGCCAATTCCACAAAGATTCCCATGGCGATCACATGCTGCAGCAGACCGAGTAAAATTCGCCTTAAGGTATTTTTTTTCATGTACAACTCCTACTCATTGTTTGTCAATTTTATAGCCTACGCCCCAGACAACCTTCAGGTAACGGGGCTCTTTGGGATTGATCTCGATTTTCTCCCTGATGTGCCGTATGTGTACGGCAACCGTATTGTCGGCACCGATCGCATCCTCATTCCAGATGCTCTCATAGATTTCGTTGATGGAAAACACTTTCCCCTGATTCTTGATGAGCAGCAAAAGAATGTTGTACTCTATCGGCGTCATTTTCACCAGTTCATGGTCTACGAAAACCTGCTTATTCTCGTCGTTCACTACCAGACCGCCAACCTGGTAGATTGCCTTACTGCCGCTGTCAAGGCTCCCCAGGGATGTATATCTGCGCAGATTGGATTTCACTCTCGCCACAAGTTCCAACGGATTAAACGGTTTGGTGATATAATCATCCGCGCCGATATTCAGCCCCAGAATTTTATCTGTGTCCTCCGATTTTGCAGAGAGTAAAATGATCGGAATACTGCTGTTTTCCCGGATCTTCAATGTAGCCCGTATGCCGTCCAGCTTGGGCATCATGATATCCATGATAAGCAAATGAATATCTTCTTTTTGCAGGATCTCAATGGCCTGCTCCCCGTCATACGCCTTAAAAATATGATAACCGTCCTGACTCAGGTAAATCTCTATAGCGTCTACGATCTCCCTGTCATCATCACAAACCAGAATATTGGTCATAACTGTTCGTCCTCCTTAATCATCAGAAATGCCGCCAGATTTCCTCTGCGCCCATGACTTGCCCGATGCGAGAATAAATATCCCGGATTGTGGCAGGTGCAGACATCTGTCACACTGATATGGTCATCCGTTATTCCGGCATCCAGCAATACAAGTTGATTTGCAAGCCAGAGATCTAACTGGTACTTTCCTTCCCCCCTGCCATCTGTGACTACATCGCTATGAGGGAATTGCTGCCGGAACCGCAAAGCTACATCCTCACTCACTTCATAACAGTCCCTGCAGATTGACGGTCCTATCGCCGTGATCAGATTCTCCGGCTTACTTCCGAACTCCTCCTGCATTCTGCGCACCATGTGTGCACCCATCCGTTCCACAGTACCTCTCCAGCCGGAATGAGCCAATCCGATCACCCGATTGACCGGATCTGCAAAATAAAGCGGCACACAATCCGCGTAAAAGCATGCCAGAGCAATTCCCGGTTCATCCGTGATCAGCCCGTCCACATCCTGATAATCCACAGGCCGGATCACACCTTTTCCCAGATCGTTGCCGGTAACTCTGCGGATCGTTGTCGTATGGGTCTGCACCGACGCCACAACATGCTCCGGTGTTGTATGCAAAACAGTGCAGATCCTTCGGTAATTCTCCAACACAGCTTCCGGATCATCACCTCTTGAAAAACTCAGATTCAGCGTGGCACAATCACCCACGCTCACTCCCCCGGTTCTCGTCGTAAACAAATGCCGGATAAATTTCTGTTTTGAAAGCTCCGGAAACGTAAGATACTCCAATTCGCCGTACCTCTCCTGCTTTACAACCGGCTCCATTTTCTCTTTACTTCTATTACTGCGGATCATAGGATACATTGTCGTTTCTCCTGCTTTCAGATTCGTCTTCCCGGCACATAAGGAAATGCATTCTGTATCCAGCAGATTTCCTCCCCCTGTATAGCCAGTACATCATACCGCACAGCCATATCCTGCCTGTAATGATGAATATAGCGATAATAATCCGATACGGCACAGATACGCCTCTGTTTACTGGTATTCACCGCTTCCAGAGCGGTACCGTAATCTTTACTTTTTCGATACTTTACTTCCACAAAAACCAGATAGCCTTCATGCGTTCCGATCAGGTCGATCTCGCCTTGTCTGCAGCGAAAATTCTGCTCCACAATATGCATACCGTTCTCTTCCAGATATTTTGCGGCTACCTGCTCCTTTTGTGTACCGATGGTTCTTGTATTCAATCACACTCTCCCTGTTGATCTGATCAATCTATTGCTTAACTTTACTCTTAAGCTTATCCATAGAATCCACAAAGATCAATATTTCCGCAACAACCTCATAGAGCTCCGGCGGTATCATATCACCGATCTCCAGGCGGGAAAGGGTATCCGCCAGCTTGTCATCCCGATGGATCGGCACATCGCTTTCCTTCGCTTTCTCAATAATCTTTTCCGCCAGGATCCCTTTACCGCTGGCTATAACCTTCGGCGCATCTTCAGACGGGTTATATTCCAAAGCGATCGCCTGTTTTACCTTGTTTCTTTTGCTGTCTGTATCTGCCATACTGTTCCTTACGCACTCCTCATATCACCTTACATGCCCCCGTGCACTCCCGGCGATGCATTTTCCGCCTTGCATACCAGTTTCTTATGCCCGCACATCAAAAGCATATTGAGCAATGGTTTTGGGTTGTTGTCCATCCGCTTCACCAGACAGACCGTTCAGTCCGCTCTGTGGCGGCGTTTTTTCATCTCTGCTCTGCATGGAGAAACTACAGTCATAGCCTCTTTTCTGCAAGCGTTCCGTCAAAAGATCCATATGTGCTTCCAGAAAATCCAGCATCTCATCATCACGCACATAAAATCTTGTGTTTACTTTCTCCGCCTGCATTGCCACGTAGACATCTACCGGTCCGAGATTCTCCATATCCAGATGAAGCAACGCACTGATCTGCCCATCCCTGGACGCCAGATTTCTTTTGTTGGTATATACATAAAGGTCTCCATGCGCATCCGACTGCTGCAGTCTGAGCGGAAGCTGCACATAGGTATAGGCCTGATTCAACTGCTGCAGAAAATCTATATTCTGCGTCATATTTGTGACAGCCTTGAAAGCCTGTGACTGCTCCTGTCCATTCTGCTCCAGCGTATGGCTGAGTTGGTTCAACTGACGATTCAATCTGGCATACAGCTCCTCTACCTTTCCGGGATCTGCCACATCTTTCGGTTCAATCGTCCATAGACGTGAGAATCCATCTGTCAAAACGCGTTGTACGTCTTTTTGTGACAGCAGGCCTTTTAAGAAACTGTTATCTTTATCCTGAAGCCCCTGCTGAACTAACTGCTGCAAGGTCCGAACCTGTTCTGCCGCTGAACCGTTCTGCACCGCATCCGCAAATTGTTGGATAAACGGTGCATATGTGCTCCCATCGCCTCCGCCGGCCCTAACCAGCTGAAGCAGTTCTTCCGTCATTGCCTGCGGCGAGATCTCTGCATTAACTTCTCCTGATATGTTTTCTCCCGGCAGGCTGTTCTCCCGACCGACGTTTCCCTCGTTTTCCTGCAGGAGTCCCTCTTTGTTCTGTACCGTCTCAGGTATGATCTCCGATACGCCGGTCTGCAGACCGCCGTCTTCTGTGATCACCACCTTATCGGCAGGGTTGCCTTCCAAAAGCGTTTCTGCCGCCATGGTGCGCCCATCCGGCGAAATCATCTCCCCTGATTCACCTTGCAGCGGCTGCGAACTTTCCGATGCCCCTTCACTCTGTAATTCACCTACCATCTCCAGCATATCCTGAAACATCCGGGCTGCGCCTTCCACATTTCCATCTGCGATCATATCTTGCATGGTTTCCGGAACGGCATCCAATACCGCATGCATTCCCTCCACCAACTGATGGGTCAGGTTTTTATAGGAATCAATCTGCGACAGATTCCCCTCATTCACCGCAAGTCCCAGCTTATGCAGATCCACAATGTTTGACAGACTTGCTTCCGGGAAATGATTCACCTCACGAAACATCTGCTGTAGAGAGCTTCGATCCACCGGCAGTCCTGCCTCCATCATCAGACCGGTCATCGTCACAGTCGTCTGGTTTGCCGGCAGGGACGCCATATCCAATGCTTTCAGCGCATTCGCCTGTGTTGCCGTGTTCTCAAACAGCGGACTCAAGGTAAGACTCTGCCCATTGCTCCGCACTTCAAATGTCATCGTCTTTCCCGGCTGCAGGTTCATATCCCGGTCTACCTTGGCTTCCACCACATGGTCATCGCCAAGCTTGATCTGAACCTGATCACCGTCTTTGGAGACAACCTCTCCCTGCAAGGTCTGCCCCGGTTTCAAAGACTGCAGGCTCTGTCCCGACCCGCTTTCCGTCAATCTTCCCGACAAAAGCGACCCGGCCCTCGATGAATTCACATTGTTTGTACGCTGTGCGCCTGTATTTTTAAATTGTGCACCTGGAAAAAAATCTGACAGGATCATTTATTCCTCTCCCACAAAATTTCCGATAAAACTCTTTCTATGTATCTTTGTCGGTCCGTATTTTTTTAAGGCGGCTATGTGCTCCGCACTTCCATATCCTTTGTTTTGTGCAAAGTGATACTCCGGATATTCCTTATCGTACTCGACCATCAAACGGTCTCTGGTTACCTTTGCATAGATGCTGGCTGCCCCGATGGAAATACTCTTTGCATCCCCCTTGATGATGGGTACCTGCTTCAGAGAAACACCTGGAATTGTCACAGCATCATTCAAAAGCAGATCGGGCGCCGGCGAAAGCTTGCGGATCGCCTCCCGCATCGCTTCATAAGTGGCCTGCAGAATATTGATCTCATCAATCCTCTGCGGTGAAGCATAGCCCACCGCACAGGCTATGGCCTTCTCCTGAATGATGTCGTAAAGCTCTTCTCTCTTTTTTTCGGACAATTGTTTGGAATCATTAATATACAGGATGTCGCAATCCTTCGGCAGGATCACCGCTCCGGCCACCACCGGGCCGGCCAAAGGCCCTCTGCCCACCTCATCGATGCCGCAGATAAACTGATGATCTGCATACTGTCGCTCATAGTACTTCAACGCTTCTATACGCGCCCGCTCTTTTTCCAGGGCAGCCATCCGCTTTCGCGCTGATTCCACCAGCTTCTGTACACCGGTTCGCTCATCTTCCTCATAGGTCTTGATAAAGACAGGCAGCTCACTCTCTGAGGCTGCCTGCAATTGTCCTTTTATCTCTGCCAAACTGATCGCCATCTTGATCCTCCTGCTCAGACACCTTGTCTGTTTTCCCGCCCGATGTCTATTGATGTTTCAATACACCTACTTTATTAAACGGCCAGATCCTTACCCAGGCTCTTCCGATGATCTCTTTTCGTTTGATATTTCCTACCGATTCAAACCGGCTGTCACTGCTGTTATTCCGGTTATCCCCCATGACAAAGTATTCGTCCTCCCCGAGTTGTATCGCGTTGATCGCCCGCCCGATATTGGTTGCGTGGATGACCTCCTTGCCATATGATTCGTCAAGTTTCTCGTCATTAATGTATATATTCCCGTCTATATCGATCCGGACAGTTTCTCCCGGCATTCCGATAATACGTTTGATATAGTAGGTATTCTCCTTATATCGGAACGGAAAAACAATTATATCAAAGCGTTCCGGATCCCGGAACCGATAAGATATCTTATCCACAAACAGATTATCTCCGCTTTGGAGTGTAGGCTCCATGGAAGATCCATCCACTTCCGTCCGCTGAATGACATACGTGATCAAAAGCCATGTCAGTGCGAGAACGACCAGCAAATAGAGTCCTGTGCTGAGAAGTTCATTCAATATCTTCCTTTTCATGATCGTTTATCTCCTCTCCAATGTCATCCGCCCTAATCGACCGCTTCTGAAATCATCGATCAAGAGCGTCGCTGCCCGTCCCAGATCCGGTATTTCTCCCTTGCCGAAACACTTTCTGTTCACTGCGATCTCTTCAAGGAGTCCGGCAGCCTGTTCTGCTGTCAGTTTTTGAGCAGGGTCAGCCTCTACAGAAAGGGCATATCGCTGTTTCAATGCCTCCGGATAATAGAAATATATCTCCCGGATCAGATCACACGCCAGCTCCTCCGGTATCATGATCTCATCGTTCATTGACCCGATAAATGCAAGCCGCATTCCCACATCCTGATCCTCAAATTTCGGCCAAAGAATGCCGGGGGTATCCAAAAGCTCCAGATTCTTATTCAACCGGATCCACTGCTTGCCCTTTGTGACACCCGGCTTATTTCCTGTTTTGGCACACGCTTTTCCGGCAAAAGAATTGATAAACGTCGATTTGCCGACATTGGGAATACCTACCACCATAGCCCGTACCGGACGGTTTACGATCCCTCTTTTCCGATCCCGCTCAATCTTTTCTCTGCATGCCTCCTGCACCAGTCCATTAACGGCTTTGACACCTGCTCCCGATTTTGAGTTTACTTCTAAAGCATAGGCACCCTGTTCCCCAAAATACTGCATCCACTGTTTATTCTGGATCGGATCCGCCAGATCGGACTTATTGAGCAGCACTATTCTGGATTTGTTTCTTCCCAGATCATCAATATCCGGGTTTCGGCTGCTGAGAGGGATCCTGGCATCTACCACCTCAACCACCAGATCGATCAGTTTTATGTTTTCCTGCATCATACGGACCGCTTTAGTCATATGACCCGGATACCATTGGTAATTCATATTCTCTCCGTTTCTTTCCGCAAACTCTTATTCTTGTCGCTCTTTCTTATCATTTCTTTTTCGTATCGGTCTTCCTGCTTACATCTGTATCTGCATTATCAGGTCATTCGACAAATCCCGCTTTCACCCCTTGCGCCGCTTTTCGGAACCACACTCTTCCGATCATATCGGCATCTTTTACCGTACCGATATTGGCAGATCGACTATCCTCACTATTGTTCACATTGTCGCCAATACAGAAATATTCACCTTTTTCCATTGTCAAAAGGTTCTCGGCAATGCCCGCATCGAGGATCTTCTCATCCACCCACTTGCTTTTCTGCGCATTTACATAAAGTGCACCGTTTTGAACCAGAACTTCATCGCCGGGGACCGCAACTACACGCTTGATATAATAATGTGCCTTCTCGTTGCCGTTGGGCAAAAAAACTACTATATCACCTGCTTTTGGGGAAGACAGTATATAACGAAACCTGTCGATCAGCACTTCCTGTCCGTTGTACAGTTCCTGCTCCATCGATGAGCCCACCACATAGGTTGTCATACCAAAAAAATATACCAAAACCACTGCCAGAAAGACGGAAACCGCGATACCGAACAGCCAGCCGAGAATTTCCCGTACAATCCCCATATTTACTTTTTTCCTGCGTCGGTAAAAGCTTAAGCCCTTCCGCCTCGCCATAGCAGTGATCCCCCATCCTGAATTTATACCCTGCAAAGCAATTTCCGGTAAACTCGTATGCGAGTTTATTTTATCCTCTTTCCTGCGCATGCTCTTTGCGCATCAGAAATTGCGAAGCAATTTCCAGTAAACTCGTATGCGAGTTTATTTTACCACAATTCTATGAAATAGAAAAGGACAATCGCATTTTCTGCAATTGTCCTGCTCCTTTTGGTCTGTCCATTTGCCTGTTACCGCTTATTTTACAAGCTCTTTTACCTTAGCCTTCTTGCCGATACGGTCTCTCAGGTAATTCAGTTTTGCACGTCTTACCTTACCGCGTCTTACTACTTCAATCTTCTCCACATTGGGGGAATGAAGCGGCCAGGTCTTCTCTACACCAATTCCGTTGGAAGTCTTTCTTACGGTAAAGGTCTCACGGTTGCTGCCGCCCTGTCTCTTCAGGACAACACCTTCAAACACCTGGATTCTCTCACGGTTTCCCTCTTTGATCTTACCGTAAACCTTTACGGTATCACCAACGCGGAAATCATCAACTGTTTCCTTTAACTGTTCTGCTTCGATCTCTTTGATAATATCACTCATATTGAGCCTCCTTCATAAAATGGACGTTCTTAATACTACACCGGTAACAGAGGACCGTCTCGTTTCCACAACATATGACATTGTAACACATGCCTTCGGATTATGCAAGCATTATTTTTTATCCGCAGTTCCGAAAGGTGAACTTCACTTTATATATGATGAATCCTTATA